>JANNQM010000056.1:0-4488 GCA_031400735.1 Gallionellaceae bacterium | reverse complement strand
CCCAGATTAAATCGCCGACGCGCTGAAAGCCGAACATCGAGTAGTAAATATAAAACGGCAGCATGGTCTTGCCATGGTTGGCGTAAGAGGTTGCGGCGGCAATCCACGATGACATCGCGCCGGCCTCATTGATTCCTTCCTGCAGAATCTGGCCGGTCTGGTCTTCCTTGTAAAACATCAGCTGGTCGGCATCCTGAGGCGTATACAGCTGGCCTACTTGCGAGTAAATGCCCAACTGGCGGAACAGGCCTTCCATGCCGAACGTGCGCGATTCATCCGGCACGATGGGCACCACCAGCTTGCCTATATTTTTGTCCTTGACCAGGATGCCCAACATGCGCACGAAGGCCATGGTGGTCGAAATTTCGCGCTCTTCGGTGCCTTTCAATAACACTTCAAACGCGTCCAGTCCCGGTATTTGCAACGCTTCGTTGACCGGCTTGCGCTCGGGCACGACGCCCATGGCCTGCGCACGCTCCCTCAGGTATTTCATCTCCAGGCTATCTTCCGGGGGGCGGTAAAAATTCAGGCTGGCTACCTGCTCATCGCTTAACGGAATCGTGAACCGGTCGCGGAATTTGAGCAGCACTTCGCCGGTCATTTTCTTTTGTTGATGGGTAATGTTCTGCCCTTCGCCCGCATCGCCCATTCCATAACCTTTCACGGTCTTGGCCAGGATCACGCTGGGCTGGCCGGTGTGCTTGCTGGCGGCGGCATAGGCGGCAAACACCTTGCGCACATCATGGCCGCCGCGGTTCAGGTGCCAGATTTCCTGGTCGGACATGTCGGCCACCATTTCCAGCAGCTCCGGATATTTGCCAAAGAAATGCTGGCGCACATAGGCGCCATCCTTGGATTTATAAGTCTGGTATTCGCCATCCACTACTTCCTGCATGCGTTTTTGCAGCAAGCCGTTTTTGTCTTTGGCAAACAGGCGATCCCACTGGTCGCCCCACACTACTTTGATGACATTCCAACCAGCCCCACGGAATACGCCTTCCAGTTCCTGGATGATTTTGCCGTTGCCGCGCACCGGGCCGTCCAGCCGCTGCAAATTACAGTTCACGACAAAAATCAGGTTGTCCAGCTGCTCGCGTCCGGCCATTGAAATGGCGCCCAGTGACTCTGGCTCGTCGGTTTCTCCATCGCCCAGAAATGCCCACACTTTGCGCCCTGCGGTATTGACCAGGCCACGATGTTGCAGATAGCGCATGAAGCGCGCCTGATAAATCGCCATTAGTGGACCCAGTCCCATGGACACGGTTGGGAACTGCCAGAAATTCGGCATCAACCATGGATGGGGATACGACGACAAGCCGCCGCCTTCCGATTCCTGGCGGAATTTATACATCTGCTCTTCGCTCAAGCGGCCTTCGAGAAAGGCGCGCGCGTACATGCCGGGTGAGGAATGCCCCTGAAAATACACCAGGTCGCCACCATGCGTGGCAGTCTTGCCATGGAAAAAATGATTGAACCCGACATCGTATAACGTGGCTGCGGAAGCAAAGCTGGCAATATGCCCGCCCAGCTCGGACGAATCATGATTGGCATTCAGCACCAGCACCATCGCGTTCCAGCGCACCCAGGCGCGGATGCGGTGTTCCAGATCCTGGTTGCCGGTGGAACGCTGCTCTTCATTAACCGGGATCGTGTTGCAGTAGGGTGTGGTGGCGCTGAACGGGATGGCGGCGCCAGAGCTGCGCGCCTTATCGATTAATTGCCCGAGCAGAAACTGCGTCCGTTCCGCACCCTCATGCTCCAGTACCGAATCCAGTGCTTCCAGCCATTCTTGCGTTTCCTGCGGATCATAATCAGGTGTGTTTGCCATGTGCCCTAAACTCTTTCATGTTTGCAATTTATTGTTTCACTTTCGGTCAGCAGCCAGTCCACCTTGCGGTCAGTTACTTCCTGCGGCAGATGCACAAGAATTTGCAACGAGTAGGCTGCGGCAACCAGCGCCGGATGGTGCGGTAAATGCGCAATCAACTTGTCATAAAAACCACCGCCATATCCCAGGCGCGCACCATCCCGGCCAAAGGTCACGCCCGGCATCAGGATAAAATCCACATCGCTCCAGGTGTCGGCCTTGGTGCAGCGCTCCACCAGCGGTTCCCGTATATCCCATAACCCTAGCGCCAAATCCTGCTGCAAATCGGTCACAAAATAAAGGTCCAGTTCCTTGCGCTGCAAATTAACTTTGGGCAGTAACAACTGTTTGCCATCGGCCAGCACTTGCTGCGCCCATTCGTCGCTGCTGAATTCTGCACCAAAACTCATGTATCCCAGCACCGTTTTGGCCGCCTTATATTCCGGCATTTGCAACAAGCGCGCAGTAATCTCGCGGCTGTATTGCACCCTTAACGCAACAGGAAGTAATTCGCGGTCGGCAATTATACGTTGTCTGATAGACTGCTTCATAGCCTGCATGCTCATGATTGAACTGCCTCTCTTGCCCAAATGGCCAATTGACTGCTGTCTTCAAGGATTTCCGCCGGAACTTCGCGGTAATTTTTCAATATCTGTTTTGGCGAAGGCGCAAATACCGCCGCCTGATGACGCAAGTATTTATCCAGTGTCGCCGCATGGGTTTTGAAATACAAGCGCCCCTCATAGATGATGCCGAAGAATTGCTCACCATAATACAAACCGGTGCCACCGAACAAGGCACGGCAGCGCACTCCATCCAGCCCGGCAAGTTGTTCCAGCACATAATCACGGAAAGAGTCCGTGGGCATTTGCGGGCTACCCTAAAAATAATCTATAAGCCGGGTTGCTACTCTCATCCCAATAACGATAACCCAGCTTATCAAGAAATGTAGACAGCGCCTTCTTGTCATGATGCGGCACTTGCATGCCGACCAGCACACGGCCGTAATCGGCGCCGTGGTTGCGGTAGTGGAACAGGCTGATGTTCCAGCTGTGGTTCATGCTGTTGAGGAAATTCATCAGCGCGCCGGGGCGTTCCGGGAATTCAAAGCGGAACATGATTTCATCTTTCAGGCCGGGTGCATGTCCGCCGACCAGATGGCGCACATGCAGCTTGGCCATTTCGTTATCGGTAAAATTCTGCGTTTGCAGCTTGTGCTTTTTCAGCGCGGCAATCAGCTTGGCCGTTTCGGTCTGGTCTTTGACCTGTACGCCAACAAACACATGCGCTTCTTTCGGATCGGCATAGCGGTAGTTGAATTCGGTGATGTTGCGGTTGCCCAGCACCGCGCAAAATTTGCGGAAACTGCCCGGTGTTTCGGGGATGCTCACGGCCAGGATCGCTTCGCGCTTTTCGCCGATTTCGGCACGCTCGGCGACGAAACGCAGGCGGTCAAAATTCATGTTGGCGCCGCTGGTGATGGCGACCAGGGTTTTGTCCTTGAGTTTTTCGCGCGCCGCATACAGCTTGGCTCCGGCAATCGATAGCGCTCCAGCCGGCTCCATGATGGAGCGTGTGTCTTCGAACACATCTTTGATCGCGGCACAGGCCGCGTCAGTATCCACCAGCAGCACTTCGTCCACCAGCTCGCGGCACAGGCGGAAGGTTTCTCCACCCACTTGCTTTACCGCCACGCCGTCTGCAAACAGCCCGACATGCTCCAGCGTGATGCGGCGCTTGTGATTAAGTGACTGGTGCATCGCGTCGGAGTCGACAGGCTGCACGCCTATGATTTTGATGTCGGGACGTACTTGCTTGACGTAAGCGGCCACGCCTGAGATCAGCCCACCGCCACCGATAGGCACAAAAATCGCGTGTATCGGCTGGTTATGCTGGCGCAGGATTTCCATGCCTATCGTGCCTTGGCCGGCGATGACATCCGGGTCGTCGTACGGATGGACAAAGGTCAGCTGGTGTTTTTGTTCCAGTACCAATGCATGGGCATAGGCTTCGGAATACGAATCGCCATGCAACACAACTTTTGCGCCACGGCTGGCGACTGCTTGCAGCTTGATTTGCGGCGTGGTGGCCGGCATCACGATGATGGCCTTGCAACCCAATTTCTTGGCGGCGAGCGCCACGCCTTGCGCGTGATTGCCAGCGGAAGCAGCTATCACGCCGCGCTTGAGTTGCGCCGGGGTCAGGTTGGCCATCTTGTTGTACGCGCCGCGCAGCTTGAAGGAAAACACCGGCTGCATGTCTTCGCGCTTCAATAATAAATTATTGCCGATGCGCGCAGACAGATTAGGCGCGACTTCCAGCGGACTTTCGATGGCCACATCGTACACACGGGCCGTCAGAATACGTTTCAAATAGCTTTGCATAATTAATCGGGTCAGAAATATGGGTTTGCAAACGGTGAATTGCGCGCAGATTAGCAGGAATTGTGGCTAACCAGTAAGGGTTTAATGAAGTCAGGTATGACTTCCGCCAGAAACATATTGCACTCATTGACAGAGTGAGGAAGGCGGATGCAACAACTGGAACAAGGTTACGGAATAAATGGCTGGGCGCGGATCAAGCGGTATGCTTGCCGGATGGAAACCATCAGCGAAGAAGCC
>JANNQM010000055.1:0-19828 GCA_031400735.1 Gallionellaceae bacterium | reverse complement strand
AACGGCGAACCCTTGTTGCGTGCAATACGCGAAGAAGTTTTCATAAGGGAGCAGGGTGTACCTGCGAATCTGGAGTGGGATGGGCTGGACGAGTCCAGCCAGCATGCTTTGGCGCTGACCGCCAATGGCGAGGCTGTCGGTTGCGGGCGCATTACCCGCGACGGGAAAATCGGCCGTATAGCGGTATTGCCGGCATGGCGTGGGAAGCGTATTGGCAGCGCCATCCTGGAAGCCTTGCTGGATTACGCGCACAGCCAGGATTATCAGATGCTGGAACTCAATGCCCAGCTACAAGCGGTAAAATTGTACCGACGGTTTGAATTTTCTGAGGTAGGCGAAGTGTTCATGGATGCCAACATGCCTCATATCAAAATGCAATTACATCTCAAGCAACCCACCTTCACTCAGTAATACACATTCACCGTCTTTCCAGGCTAAGCCAAGTACGGTAACGCCATAAATCGCAGTTGTGTTCCCTGCAATGAAAGGTGATGAACTGTCGCTGCTTCGCGGCTGCTGATTTGCACCACTGCCAGCATGTCCCAGCCGCCATCCGGCGCAGCCGTAGCGTTGACAACCATACCGCTGGACTGACCTTCCATATCTGCGCTGAACAGTTCATCAGCGGGCTGTGGTGCGATTTTCCCATCGATGTGCGCCAAAAACATGCGTCGCTTGAGCTTACCCAGGTATTGCATGCGGGCCACAATTTCCTGTCCCGGATAGCACCCCTTTTTGAAACTTACGCCACCGATTAACTCCAGGTTGGCCATCTGCGCCACGAATTGTTCTTGGGTGGCGGGCAAGATGACCGGAAGACCGGCGCGGATATTAAGCCAGTCCCAGCAGTAGGCTCCGACCGGGCGTGCTGCGGCACTGAGTTCTGCCCACACGCTGGGTGCAAGTTGTTCCGACAGGCAGATCAGAAACCGGTTTGCCTCGATCCGGATTATGCCGGCGTGGCCCAGTTGCTGGACCGCGAAAAGGTCTTGCGGGACCGAACCGAAAATTTGCTGCATCAGCTGTGCCGTGTCCTTGCCCGATACGCCCAGGATAATTTGCTGCGCGGTTACATCGTCAATTTTTACCTTGGCGCGCAAGATATATTGTGAGAGCCGTTTCAAAACAGTCGCGCATAAGCTGGACGGCAACTGCAGCAAATAATCCCCGTGATTGCGCCACACAAGAAAAGTGGCCAGCATGCGGCCTTTGGGAGTGCTCAGGCTGCTGATTTGCGCATGCTGCTCAGTGATTTCGTTGACATCGCTGCTGAGCAAACTTTGCAGGAAATGTTGGGCTTCTTCGCCGTGGATTTTGAGGGTGCCGAATTGGCTTAAATCACAGACTATATTGTCGTCTCGGGCGGAAGCCAATTCTGATGATGGTTCGTGGAAATATTGAACAACCCCGTTTTCTATTGTTGCGCCCTGTAACATTAGAAAATCATGCCACATGGAATTCATTTTTTGTGGGCTGGAGAGTGAGTGACCCCCGCTTCATTCACTTTCAATAAACGCATCTAATGACTCCAATGGCCTGCCAACCGCAAAGCCTTGCGCATAATCGATACCTAGCGTGCGCAACTTGTCCAGCACTGACAAGTCTTCAACAAATTTGGCCACCACCTCAATTTTAAGCTCATGGCAGCTTTTGCAAAGCTGCATGATATAGTCGTAGTTATTGGCAATATGCAAATTGCGGATCAAATCCCCCTGAATTTTTATCGAGCGTATGGATAAGGGGGCGAGGTAATGGAAAGCTGAAAATCCGACGCCAATATCATCCAGGATAAGTTGGCAGCCCAGTTTGGCAATTTCAACGCTCAGGTTGCATACCCGGGTCATGTTTTGCAAAACAATGGTTTCGGATATTTCAATCGATAAATTTTGTGGGTCGATATGGTATTCCTGGATAATTCCCTGTACATATTCAACCATGCTGGAATCATCCAGATACTGCGTGGAAAGGTTGAGCGACAGACGCAATTTCTTGTTTTGTGCCTTTAGCATGGCGATCTTGTGCACGGCTTTTTTGATCACCATCCGGTCAATGGCTATACACAAATCAAATCGTTCGGCAGACGCCAGAAACAAGTTGGGGCTGATATATTTGCCGCTCTGGTCTTCCATGCGCAGCAAAGCCTCATATTCGATTACCTCGCCAGATTTTAGGTTGAGCAAAGGCTGATAGAACAGTACGAACTGGTCTGTTTCCAGCGCTCGCCGAATGCGCCCGGCCCAACGCGCATGTTCGCCGATATGCTGGACTTCATGCTGCGATGCGGAATACAGGCTGAAGCACCCTCTACCAGCATCTTTAGCCTTATACATAGCTGCGTCGGCATAGGCTATTAATTCGTTAATGTCTGAAGTATTTTCTGGCAATACCGCAATGCCGATACTGACGGAGGCAAACAAAGAGCTGCCGGAAATGGAAATTTGTTCTGAGCTGAATATTTTGATGAGTTTGGCGGCCACTTCGCAGGCCGCGACAGTGGAGGTTTCCGGAAGCAACGCCGCAAATTCGTCGCCGCCCCAGCGGCTGACATAATCAGTAGAGCGCAACGTGTTTTTTAATTTATCTGCAACCGCTTTCAAATAAGCATCACCGCCCAAGTGCCCATAGTTATCGTTGATGGCCTTGAATTTATCCAGATCAATAAACATCAATGCCATAGGCCGGTCATAGCGCAGCGCATATTTTCCCCAGCGTTCGAATTCTTCCTGGAATCGCCGTCGGCTGAGCAAACCGGTCAGGGTATCGTGGTCGGCCATATACGCGACGGCTGCATTGGCCTTGTTGGCTTCTTCCAGCGCCACCGCCAGCTCGGCGGTACGTGTCAGCACGCGCTCTTCCAGTTCCTGGTTCAATGTCTTGAGCTGCTTCTCGTATTGAATGCGCTTCTCGGCGGCGGACTGTAATTCTTCGCCCATGCTGTTGAAACCTTGGATGACGAGTGACAGCTCATCATTACCGCGTTCAGGAATACGGGCTGCAAAATCGCCTTGGGCAACTTTTTTAACACCGCTGCGCAAATTCTCCAGGCTGCTCAGGATGGAGGTAATAAGGCGGTACGAGATAAAGGCCAGACCGGCCAGAACAAAAAATACGCTGACCAGGCTGGCCCACAGCATTTGCTGCACGTTATCTTTACTGTCCTGCAGACCCTGTTCGAATACTTGGGTAGCGGCGGAATGTTCGCGTTGCAAGGTATGGGTCAATTTATTCTTGGCTACAATCATTCTGCGCATGTCATCCGGCACATTTCCCTTGGTAGAACCGAGTATGCTGGCTGCGGCACTTTCTGCCGCAGAAAAATAATCATTGAATTGCGTCAGTATTTCTTCGGAGATGGCGCTTTTTCCATCAATTCCGCCAATAAACAGCGTCGTTTTGCGGAAGTTTTCGGCATTCTGACGCGCGCGTATGATTCCCAGCTCGCTATTGGCGTCCAGTGCATCTACAAAGCCATCCTGGATCGCAACCAGGTTGTCAGACAGGGTTTGAACATGGCGCAAAAAAGGATAGTGGACAATTCCAGTGCGCTGCAGCAACTCAAAAGTGTAGGAAGAGGATTGATAGACTATCGCCATCCCGATAGAGAAAATTAAAATCGTGATTAGCGGAATGCTCCAAATTTTTTGTTTTATCGTCATACTTTTGGGAAAGCAATTTTTTATGGATAAAGTAAAATTTGTTATTGGTTTTCAGGGCGGGGAGGGCGCATGTACCTGCGCTATTTTGGTCGGCCAGCCAATTACATATTGTGACTATACACAATTAATTGAAAATGGGCGATTACAACAAAATAGTGCCGGATTTTAGGGCTAACTTCATAAAATCAAATATCTATATACCACTGAAGTGACTGAGATTGGTTATTGGGGTATGCAGTCTAGTGTGGGCTCAAAAGTGATGCCTGTAACAAGGTTCGGGTATATTCGTGATGGGGGGTCACGAATAATTGCTCAGTATGGCCGGATTCCACTACTTTTCCGCCCCGCATCACCAGCACACGATGCGCCATTGCCCGAATGACCCGCAGGTCATGGGTGATGAACAGATAACTGAGCCCATGGGTGCGTTGCAGATTGCGCAGTAGTTCCAGTACCTGTTTTTGCACCGACACATCCAGTGCGCTGGTGGGCTCATCCAGCAATATCAGTTTGGGCTCCAGTATGACAACCCGCGCAATGGCAATTCGCTGACGTTGGCCCCCGGAAAATTCATGCGGGTAACGCGCCAGCATATCGCCTGACAGACCTACTTCTTCCAGTATTTTGATGATACGCTCGCGGCGCTGGGCTTTACTCAGTTCAGGGAAATGAATCTGCAGCCCCTCGCCGACAAGTTGTTCAACCGGCATGCGCGGTGACAATGAGGAATAAGGATCCTGGAACACGACTTGAAAATGCCGCCGCAACAGGCGCAAAGGCCGTGGTGGCATGGTATCCAGCTGCTGGCCATCAAAAATAATTTCTCCCTGGCATTTTTGCAGCTGAAGCAGGCACATTCCCAATGTGGTTTTTCCGGAGCCAGATTCGCCGACTATGCCCAGCGTCTCTCCTTGGTGCAATGTGATATCCACGTCATCGACCGCTTTAATCTCGCCAATATGACGGCGCAAAAAACCGCTTTTAATCGGGAAGTAACAGCGTACTTTATTGCCTTGTAATAATGGCACAGGTTCCGTTGCGTTAATCGCCGCAACATCATCTGCCAATCGGGCGGGTTCGCTGCTTAACAGAAAACGGGTATAGGGATGCTGCGGCGTTTCAAATAAATTCTTGACCGAGGCCTGTTCCACCAAACGGCCTTGCTGCATCACGCAAATCCGGTCGGCAAAGCGGCGCACCATGTTCAAATCATGGGTAATCATCAACACCGCCATCGAAAATTCGCGCTGCAAGTCTTCCAGTAAATTCAGGATCTGCAACTGGATAGTCACATCCAGCGCAGTGGTCGGCTCATCGGCAATCAACAATTTCGGGCTGCAGGCCAACGCCATCGCAATCATCACCCGCTGCCGCTGGCCACCGGAGAGCATATGCGGATAGGCATCAAAACGCTTGTGTGGCTCGGCTATGCCGGTGCGTGCCAGCAATTCCAGCATGCGTTTGCGCGCCGCATCTTTACTGAAGCCTTGATGCACAATTAACGGCTCGATCAGTTGCTGGCCTATCGTATAAACCGGATTCAATGACGTCATCGGCTCCTGAAAAATCATCGCGATGTCGCGGCCGCGTATCTGGCGCATGGCGGACTCGTCGTGTTGCAAAAGATTTTTTCCCTGGAAATTAATGGCCCCGGTCGGGTAAGAGGTATAACTGCGGTCAAGCAATTGCAGGATGGACAAGGCCGTCACTGATTTGCCCGAACCAGACTCACCGACCAATGCCAGCTTCTCGCCCGCAGCGATATCAAAGCTGATGTCATGCACCACTTCCGTTGCGCGCCCGCCGTGGCCAAATTGCACGGATAAATGCTCTATCGAAAGCAGCGGGGAAGGGTGGGTGGTGGCGGGTGATGTCATTGAATTACCCGCGTCGCGCATCCAGCGCTTCGCGCACGGCTTCGCCTATGAATATCAACAGCACCAATGTGCCGACCAGAACGCCGAAAGTGGTCATAGACAACCACCACGCCTCGATGTTGTCCTTGCCTTGGGCCAACAGCTCGCCCAGGCTGGGCGTCGTGGGCGGCACGCCCAGCCCGAGAAAATCCAGGCTGGTCAACGCAAGGATTGCGCCGCTGACCCGGAACGGCAGGAAGGTAATCACCGACACCATGCTGTTCGGCAACAAATGCCGCAACATGATGGAGCGGTTGGATACGCCCAACGCGCGCGCTGCCTTGACGTAATCCATGTTGCGGCCACTAAGAAATTCGGCGCGCACATAATCCGCCAGCCCCATCCAGCCAAACAGCGACAGCAAAATTATCAGCATCAACACACTGGGCTGAAAAATGGAAGAAAAAATAATCAGCAAATACAGCTCTGGCATCGAGCTCCACACTTCTATGATGCGTTGCGCAAACAAGTCAAAACGCCCGCCCAGATATCCCTGCAATGCGCCGGCCAGTATGCCGATCAGGGTGGCCACAACGGTCAAAGCCAGCGCGAACAAGACTGACAGTCGGAAACCGTAAATCAGCCGCGCCAACACATCACGCCCCCTGTCGTCCGTGCCCAGTATATTTTCTTGCGAAGGAGGGGCGGGATTGGGCTGCTCGGTGGTGAAGTTGATCGATTCAAAGCTGTAGCGGTTAGGCGCATACCATATCCAGTTGTCCCCTGATGTCAGGCGTTCGGCCAGGTAACTGTCGTTGTAATTCGCTTCAGTTTCGAAATCACCGCCGAATGCTGTTTCCGGATAATTTTTGATGATGGGGAAGTACAGCGTGCCCTGGTAATTCACAACCAGCGGCTTGTCATTGCTTAGTACTTCGGCGAACAGGCTCAATATGAATAGTGCCAGGAAAATCCACAGGCTGGCATAACCGCGCCGGTTGCTTTTAAACCTTAACCACGCGCGCTGTCTGGGAGAAAGCGGTTGCGCGGCCATGCTGGCAGGTTGCGGCGGAGCAATGCCAGAGCTGGGACTCATCGGGCAACCGAATCGAATTTAATGCGCGGATCGATCAGCACATAGCACAAATCGGAGAGCAGCTTGGCAACCAGGCCCAATAGCGTAAATAAATACAGCGTGCCGAGAATGACCGGGTAATCCCGCTTCATCACCGACTCGTACGACAACAAGCCCAAGCCATCGAGAGAAAATATAGTTTCAATCAGCAAGCTGCTGGCAAAAAATGCGCCCATAAACGCCACCGGGAAGCCGGTTATCAGCGGGATCATCGCGTTGCGGAAGACATGTTGGTACAACACGGTGTTCTGCTGCAAACCCTTGGCGCGCGCGGTCAGCACATACTGCTTGCGGATTTCCTCGACGAAACTGTTTTTGGTCAGCATCGTTACCACAGCAAAGCTGCCCACTACCGATGCGATAACCGGCAGCGTGATATGCCATAAATAATCGCCGATCTTGGCATACCACGACAATGTGTCCCAGTTATCCGAAACCAGGCCGCGCAGCGGAAATACATTCCAGAAACTGCCGCCGCCAAATAGCACCAGCAACGTGATGCCCAGCACAAAACCGGGGATTGCATAGCCGACTAAAATAATTGTGGTGGTGGAAATGTCAAAACGCGAGCCATCGCGCGCCGCCTTGGCAATGCCCAGCGGGATGCTGGTCAGGTACACAATGAAGAAAGTCCACATGCCCAGCGTGATCGATACCGGCAGTTTGGAAATTACCAAATCCAGCACCGACTTATGGTGGAAGTAGCTATCCCCCAGGTTGAACGTGGCGTAATTGGCCACCATGTCAAAAAAACGCTGATGCACCGGTTTGTCAAAGCCATACAGTGCCTTGAGTTTGTCTATGCGTTCCTGATCCAGGCCGGAATCTCCACGATACACAGGTACTCGGGTTCCGCCACCCGATTCGCCGGCCGCGCTATGGTGCTTCATCTGGCTGATCAGTTGTTCGACCGGGCCGCCCGGTACAAACTGAATCACAATGAAAGTGACTACCATGACCCCGAACAAGGTCGGGATCATCAGCAACAACCGTTTCAGAATATATCCGGCCATGCCATTAAATCCCGTCGCTTACGGTTTTTTCCACCAGCTGCGCAACATCCACGATTCGGCGTTGTAATACAGCGGCAATTTTTTTGGGTAGGCCAGATGACTTTTGTAAGCGACACGGTGAACCGGGGTATACCAGTTAGGCACCATGTATTCGCCATGCAGCAATACCCGATCCAGCGCATGGGTGGCGGTGACCAGACGCGCGCGATCTGGCGCATACACCACCTTGTTGACCAGCTCATCCACGACAGGATCCTTGATGCCGATAATGTTGTTGGAACCTTCCTGGTCGGCAGTGGAGGAATGCCAGAAGTTTAATTGCTCATTGCCGGGTGATTGGGACTGGCCTATCGCACTGACCACCATGTCAAAATCGCGCGTATCCACACGACGCTGATAGAGCGCCACATCTACCACGCGGTAGCTGGCTTTTACTCCCAGCTTCGCCAGATTTTGCGCGAACGGTTCAACAATGCGGCCAAAACCTTTTTGCGCCAGCAAAATTTCAAATTCCAGTTTTTGCCCCTGGGCATTGTGCAGTACGCCATCCTTGATTTTCCAGCCGGCGCTGGCCAATATCTGCTGGGCTTTGCGCAGGTTGTCGCGCACACCGCCGGGGCCATTGGTCACAGGTGGTTTCCATTCGACAGTAAAAACTTCCGGGGGCAGCTTATCGCGATAGGGCTGCAATAACGCCAATTCTTCGCCTTGCGGCAATCCCGACGAGGCCAGCTCGCTGTTGCTGAAATAACTGTGCACGCGTTTGTATTGGTTATAGAACAGCTTTTCATTCGACCACTCGAAATCAAACGCCAGCGCAATGGCCTGGCGTACACGTTTGTCCTTGAATAAAGGGCGGCGGACGTTGAACACAAAACCCTGCATGCCGGCATTGTTGCGGTGTGCTAATTCTTCGCGCTTCAATTGCCCACTGGAAAATTTGGGACCGACATAATCGCGCGCCCATTGCTTGGAATTCAGTACAAACATGAAATCGAATTCCCCGGCCTTGAATGCTTCCAGCTGCACTGTATCGTCGGTGTAATACTTGACCGAAATCCGGTCAAAATTAAACATGCCGCGCCGGGTATTCAGGTCTTTGGCCCAGTAATTCGGGTTACGCTTGTAAGTAATGGTTTTGCCTAAATCGAATTTATCGACGACGTAGGGCCCGCTACTGATCGGCAAGTCGGTTACCACTTGGTCAAACTTTTTCTTGCCCACCCATTTGCTGGAAAAAATCGGAATTTGCGAAGTGATCAAATGCAGTTCCGGGTTGACCTTGGCAAATTCAAAACGCACGGTGCGCGGGTCAACCACCACCGCACGCTTGATGTCACCCCACATGAAGCGGAAGGTGGGGTGAGCCTGTTCGCTCATTAGCGTGTCAAACGAAAATTTGACATCAGCCGCCGTCACCGGCGTGCCATCGGAAAACCGTGCCTTGGGATTCAACCGGAAAGTTACGGAGAGTTTGTCCTGCGCCAGCTGGATATCTTCCGCCACATGGGCATACAGACTGAAAGGCTCATCCAGGCTCTGCTCCATCAAGGTTTCAAATACCAATTCCGAAATCTTGCTGGCAGAAATTCCCTTCAATAAAAACGGATTAAGCCCGTCAAAATTCCCGAACTCGGACAGCACCAACTCGCCCCCTTTGGGCGCATCCGGGTTGACGTAATCAAAATGGGAAAAACCAGGCGAGTACTTGGGCGCGTAACCCAAACCCATAGCCGGGGCAGCTGCAGCTGGCGTAGATAAGATCAGGGAAAATAAAATTCCGAGTGCAGCCCTTAGCATCAACTTCTCCTTAGCAGAATGGTTTTGCCATTATAGGGCAATGTTGAAGCGGAGTTGGTGGCACGAAGGTACTAATTTCAGGAAGGGAATATCACGTCACCCATGGCAGCCAAACCGGGGGCGGGTGCTTGTTAAGTACGCAAAGTTATTACTTAACGTCTGAGCAGGCGTTACTCGTCACCCACCTGTTTGAGGACATACTTCAGGTCAAAATCCAGCACCCGTGCCGCAAGACGGGCGATCATGCCGTTTTTGAACTGCGTGCCCTTATTATTGCCGGTCTCTTCGTCCACGATGTCTTCATTGTCCAAGTCAGGGTAGGCTTTTTTAAGCAATGCACGCATGGTTTTGATGTGCGACTTGCCCATCTTGGGCTGGTTATAGCGGTAGCCATCTATCGCACCCTTAAAGGAAGTATCCAGCTGCGCGGAAAATTCCGGGTCGAGCAGCTTCATGCCAATCCAGGTGTGGACGTGGGTCTGGATGCGTTCGAGCAGAGTGGCGGCGTTAAAGGAGGTGGGCACGGCAATGGTGGGGACGGCGGCGGGGCGAGTAACAAAGTCGTTATCGCGTAGCTGCTCCAGTTCCTCCTTGACTGCACTGTCTTCAGCCGGGCCTTCGTCGGGATAACCAAAGGGTGCCCAGCCACTGTCGCTGCCCCTGAATTTAGCCATGCTAATGCCGGGTATATCCACACTATTCAAGCTGAAGCCGGATAGCTTGCTGCCTGGGGCAATACTGTCCCTAGCATAATCGTCAGGCCCCCAAACAATTCTGGACATGCTGCGTATGATGTCTCCCCGCCAGCCAGAGGGGGCGGGCAAGGCAGCCTCGTTGGCAGTTCTGACCGCCCTGACCGCCACTTTTGTGACAGCAGCACCTGTTAGGCGTTCACGCTCGCCGATAATCGAGTTGGGAATGTCATCGAGCCAAACGTCGATAATGGATTGCTTGCTAACTGCGCCATTAGCTAACGTGTAGCGGTAGCGGATCGTAGGCATAGCATTTACCCTAGATTCTCCGTTGATGGAAAACTGCGATTGTATCGATGGCACAATTTTGGTAGCCGGAGAGAATTTTGTTTGCAACAATGTGGTGATGCTGTCATCGCTACTGCGGTAGGTAATTATGTAATCCCCATTAGCATCGAGTGCGATGCTTTCGCCCGGATAGGCGTATACATTCCAGGCCGTGCTCATCAGCAGCATGCCTGCCATGCAACCAAGTGTGTTTAAGGGTTTCATTTATCTACTCCCAGCAGTTGTACATGATAATGGCGCATGTTCAGTACCTCATAGCAGATATGCCCGATAAGCAACGTGCTGCTATCCAGGCAATGCAGCGCGGCTTTGGTACCTGCTCTCGCGGCTTCTGTCTCAAATTTCTGAAACAACCAGAATGGAATAGACCCTGGCGTCGTGCTGGCGCGAATATCAATCACCACTCCTCGGCGATGGCCTGCATGCGGCGTCTTCCATTGGCGTGACCCCACATCAAACAAACCACCCCATTCCAGACTGGCATCATTTAAGTGTAGCAGCCTTTCTCCGTTGCTAAGGCCATCATAGGTTTCACCTAACTCTGCCAGCTTAGCCGCCGCTTCCGGCGTCAAATAATGGTTGGCTTTGTGTTTTCCCGGAACAGCGCCAATCACACTGCCGTCTGCGTCTTGCAGCGCATAAAACTCCGAGTCAGATATCGGCACCAACCCTTCCACCTTCACATCCACCGTGGCTACCTGAGGATTATTGATGCACCTGCCACATGTGGCAGTAATGGTATGCGTACCCGCAACAGCGGGGGCACCAAAATTGAATTCCAGAATTCCTCCACCTTGGGTTATTCCGCCAGATGGGATACTGCCTTTAGGGCGCTGCCCATCATCGTGGTCATGCCCTCCTGTCCCTGCTTCTACATCAGCCTTGAGATTGACCTGTACCCCATCTTTAGGCTGCCCGGTCAGGGTGTTGACCACTTTGGCCACGACGCTGATTGATTGAGAAGGTTCTACTTGTGCAGGGGGATCGATTTGCAGGGTGAGGGTATATCGTTCAACAGGGATGCACCTTGTTCTGGTGGCGTCAAACTCATAACCCTCGTCGCACACGCACGGCTTGCCCGAGGCATAAACCGGGCACGCAGGTACACAGCTTGCAGCAGTAGGGTACGTCACATACCCTACATTACAGGCACATGTACCATTGACATAGGCTGGGTTGGCATAGCGCGAATTGGGATAATAATAACGCGAATTGGCATCGCAGGTCGTACGGTAAACGAGAAAACCCGCAGTAGTTGCCCAAGGTTGGCCAAGATGGTTAGCGTCCCCATACAAATGGCATTCAATCTTGATCGTGGCACCTTCGGTAGGCGGATCAGGTATGGGGCTGGCAGCCCGGTATTCAAAATAATTATATCCGCTTGGCAGGACGGGATGAAAATGACGGCACGTATTATCCGCTACTATTCCCCATTCCTCATGCTTAGGAACACCCATCGGGTCATAGGCTGATGTCCAAAGACCGGAGGCGGGATAATCTGCCCATGTAGAAGGGATGGTTAAAATGAAAACTATCAGTAAGCCGCAGTAAAAATGCAGGCTTGGGTACGCCCTTATAGTGACATCCACTGGTCAGTCCTCTTCATGCTGAATTATGCATGGCATAGGAGACATGCCTGAGATTATCAAACGTCCGATTTTTCTTTTCGTGTCGAGCGGCTGCTTTTTTTGGACGGAGTGGCGGCTTTGGCCAGGCGATTGGCTTTAGCAGGTTGGACGACATAAATTTTCTGGCCCGGCCGGAGAATTTTCACACCCTTGTTCCAGCTTTGCAGGCTGGACAGGCGCACCCGGTAACGGCGGGCAATGGAGCTGAGCGTGTCGCCTTTGCGCACGGTGTGGCGGACAGCGTTGGACAATAGCTGATCAAATGGCACAAGGTGGGTATTGAATACCTCAAACTCATTTTGTTCATTATCGCTGATGCGTGGCACCAGCAATGCCTGGCCGGTGCTGAGTTTGGCGTGCGGTGGCAGACCGTTGATCGAACGCAGTTGCTCAACGGTCAGGCCATATTGTGCGGCCAGTTTATCCAGCCGTTCACCTTTTTTGCTTTGATAGGCTTGCCACGTTACCAGCGGCTCATTGTAGCGCTCCAGGTTGGCCTGGAATATTTCCACCTTGTCCACTGGCAACAGCAGTACATCGGCGTTTTCCTGCAAAATCACCGGGCGGTTGTTGGCCGGGTTCAGCGCAATGAATTCATCCAGCGGAATATCAGCCAGTTCGGCGGCCAGCTTGACATCGATATGGCGCGCAGTTACCACTGGCGCGAAATAGGGTTGATTGGCTATAGGCTGTAAAACAAGATTGTAACGGGCGGGGTCGCGGACGATATTTTTTACCGCGAGCAATTTGGGCACATAGTTGCGCGTTTCGCGCGGTAATTTCAGGCTGGCATAATCGGTATGACGGCCCAGCTTGCGGTTGCGCTCCTGTGCGCGCCGCACGGCGTTTTCACCGCAGTTGTAGGCGGCCAGTGCCAGTTCCCAATCGCCAAATTCATCGTGCAGTTTTTGCAGATAATCCAGTGCGCCGGTGGTCGCGGTGATGATGTCGCGTCGGCCGTCATACCACCAGTTTTGCTGCATGCCGAAACTTTTACCGGTAGACGGGATAAATTGCCAGATACCGGAAGCGCGCGCGCCAGAATAGGCGCCGGGGTTGAATGCGCTTTCTATCATCGGCAACAGCGCGATTTCCATCGGCATGCCGCGTTTTTCCACTTCTTCAACGATGAAATGCAGATAGCGTTCTGCGCGCTCTGTCATGCGCGCAACATAATCCGGACGGCTGACATACCACTGCTGGTGACGCGCTACCAGCGGGCTGGAGTTATCCTGCATGGCGAACCCGCCCCGAATGCGTTGCCACAAATCATCCTGCGAGGACAAATAGTCCTGTGAAGCCAAATAGTCTTGGGAGGATGGCGCAGCGGGTTCATTTTTGGTGAATTTTACAACCGGGATAGCGATCGTAGGAGCGGGGTTTGCAGTCGCGGCAATAACCGGTTCGACAGCCAGCGCAGCAGTTGCGGCAGGTTGAACCACGACAGGGGTTGGGATCGTTGCCTGTTGATACGGGGTACCGACCCTCGCCATTTCCTTGTCGGAAGTCAAGGTGCTACAGCCAGTTAACACGGCGAGGGCTGCGAAAATCAGTCTGTTTGTAAACACAGGCAAGACCCGGAAGTTAAGCTCGGGGCGATGGTAGCGGAGGGGTATAGTGCGGTCAAGGAAATGGCCGACGAACGGTGAAGCAGGGGAATAAACGGCAACAATTAAACCTGTATGTATTTCCCCTCCTTATTTTAAGGAGGGGTGGCATGGAATGCCGGGGTGGTTGCGTTATTTAATGACTTCTTTCAATTGTTCAAGGATAGCCGGATTTTAGTTTCGGCCGCTGCGCTTAACATGCCGCTTTGCGTCATGTTAGCCCGCACTGAAATCCGGCTATTTAATGACTTCTTTTAGCTGTTCAAGGATAGCCGGATTCTCTAACGTGGTGGTGTCCTGGGTGATGGCTTCGTCGCGGGCAATGGCGCGCAGCAGCCGCCGCATGATTTTGCCGGAGCGGGTTTTAGGCAGATTATCGCCGAAGCGGATTTCATCGGGCTTGGCGATAGGCCCCAGTTCCTTGCTGACCCAATTGCGTAAATTTTCCACGATCACTTTGGCTGTGGCCGCATCCTGCGGGCGCTGGCCTTTCAGCACCACAAACGCGACGATGGCCTCACCCTTGATGTCGTGAGGTTTGCCCACCACTGCCGCTTCCGCTACCAGCGGATTAGCGACCAGCGCAGATTCCACTTCCATTGTTCCCAGACGGTGACCGGATACTTTGAGTACATCGTCGATGCGGCCCATGATCCAGAAATAGCCATCCTTGTCGCGATGCGCCGAATCACCCGCCAAATAGGCGCCTTGCATTTCCTTGGGAAAGTATGACGCTTGATAGCGTTCCGGATCGCCCCATATGGTCCGAATCTGCGACGGGAAAGGGCGGGTGATCACCAGAAATCCGCCATTTTCCCCCGGTAATTCATCTCCACTTTCTGTGACTATGGTGGCCATGATGCCGGGCAGGGGCAGCGTGCACGAGCCGGGTTTGGCGGCAATTGCGCCGGGTAACGGCGCAATCATGTGGCAGCCGGTTTCGGTTTGCCACCAGGTATCTACAATGGGACAGCGCGACTGCCCTACCGTGGTGTAATACCACATCCACGCTTCCGGATTGATAGGCTCGCCTACGCTGCCCAGCAGGCGCAGGCTGGAAAGGTCGTATTGTTTCGGCAGTTCGCCGCCCAGTTTAATCAGCGAACGGATCGCGGTCGGTGCCGTATAAAAAGTGGTGACCTTGTGCGCCTGAATCATTTTCCAGAATCTTCCGGCATCCGGCCAGGTCGGCACGCCTTCGAAGATCACCTGGGTGGCGCCCACCGCCAAGGGGCCATACGCCACATAGCTGTGGCCGGTAACCCAGCCGACATCGGCAGTGCACCAGAAAATGTCGGTGGGTTTGTAATCGAATACCCATTGCATGGTGATCACCGCGCCCAGCAGATAACCGCCGCTGGAATGTTGCACCCCTTTGGGTTTGCCGGTAGAGCCGGAGGTGTACAGGATGAATAACGGATGTTCAGCACTGACCCATTCCGGTTCACATTGGGTGTTGTGCGGTTTGATCAGGTCATGCCACCACACATCGAACTGGCTGTTCCAGGCAATGTCGTTGCCGACGCGTTTATAAACCACCACACTGTGTACTGCGTCGCACCCTCCCATCGCCAGCGCCTCATCCACAGCGGGTTTCAGCGCCAACACTTTGCCGCCGCGCATTTGTGCGTCAGCGGTGATGACGGCACAGGCTTGTGCATCCTTGATGCGCTCATTCAAACTTTTGGCCGAGAATCCCCCAAACACCACCGAATGGATGGCGCCGATACGCGCACATGCCTGCATCGCCACCACCACCTCTATGCTCATCGGCATATAGATAATGACGCGCTCGCCTTTTTTGATGCCGCGCGACTTTAAGCCGTTGGCGAACTGGCATACGCGGCTATGCAGCTCGCGATAGCTAATGCGCGAGACTTTGCCATCGTCCGCCTCAAAAATCAGCGCAATTTTTTCCGGCTGGGAAGCCAGATGTTTGTCCAGGCAGTTGTAGGAAACATTCAACTCGCCATCCTCGAACCACTTATAAAACGGGGCGCGGCTTTCATCCAGCACATTGTGGAATGGTTTGTGCCATGCCAAATGCTGGCGCGCCAAGCGCGCCCAGTAACCCTCATAATCACCTGCTGCCTCTTTGCACAAGGCCTGGTAAGCCTTCATGCCGGAGACATTAGCCCGCCGCACAAAGCTGTCGGCGGGCGGAAAAACACGGGTTTCGTTTAAAACGGAGTCTATGCTGTTGGACAAGGTGCCTCCCGGATACGTCGTTGTATTTTGAATCGCTGGATGAATGTAGGTTTTTTTGCGGGTGCAGTCAACAATACCGTAACGGTTGAGTTAGGAAGCTATGACGGTGGAACCTCACCGCCAGCGCCCATGTGGCGTCAGCTTGTGTGACTTTAGTCCAGTTGCGGCAGAGCACGGAACTATGCTATATCCTGTGGGTATATGGCTTCCCTGAAATGTAAATTTATCCCTCGTTTATCCTGGATTTTTCCGTGCTTGTTGGCGGTCAGCATTCCGATGCAGGTTCTCGCCCAGGAAGCCCCGGCCCAGGAAACTCAGGAAGAACTGGTAGGGCCGGTGCAGTCCGACACGTTCATTTATCCGCTGGATGCGCCCCGGGATTATTTGTCGAGTAAATTTGTCGGTTGGGCAACCAGTCTCGACCGCTTCTTTGGCGATGACCGCGATTATCAGGAAAGCAATAAAAGCGTGATCAGGCTAGCGCTGAACCGGGTTATACAGAAAGATGGGGATGACAAATTGGTGCTTTCCGGCAGGGCCAAATTGCATCTTCCCAAGACCGAAGAGAAGTTACATATTTTGCTGGAAACCGATCCGGATAAAAACCTGGGCGAGGAGGCGCCGAAAGGCTCCACGACCATCCTCAAGAATGAGGTGGCCACACCGAGCAGTTATGGCGCTGCGGTGCGTTATGAAAGTAAAGAGGAGAGCCATTGGCATTACAGTACCGATGCCGGAATAAAATTCCGTGGCATACGCGCCAACCCCAACCCCTTTGTGCGCGCCCGGGGAAGCTATGAAGACACGAAGGACCTATGGCGGCTCAAGATTGCCGAATCGGTGTTCTGGTTTAATTCGATAGGCGAAGGGGAGACCACCCAGCTAGACCTTGAATATCTTTACAGCGACCCGATCCTGATCCGTGCCACCAGCAATGTCACATGGCTGGTGCGCAAGAAGAATTTTGATTTGCGCCAGGACCTGTCGGTTTACCAGAATCTAAATGAACGTACCGCTGTCCTGTACCAGGGCAGCGTAATAGGCGTCAGTGAGCCTGCTTTGCAAGTGACCGAATATGTGTTGTTGGCGCTATACCGTTACCGATTGCACAGGGATTGGGTATTCTTTGAAATAAGCCCGCAACTGCACTTCCCCAGAGATAAAAATTTTGAATCTGTTCCATTGCTTAATTTGCGCCTGGAAATGCTGTTTAACGAAGCGAATTAGAAAATCTATCTCACGCACATTTTTTTAATAGTAAACTATCTTCTTACGCAGGTACCGGCGGCTGGATTTTTTGTGTTGCAGAGGGAGCTATTTTGCAAGTTTCAAAATTAGGTCGTTTAGCAGGCGTTGTGGTCATGCTTTTGACCGGGTTCACTGCCCACGCACAGCATGCCATGCCCGCTACCGGGGTGGCTCCAGTTGCGGGACAAACCCAGGATGTATTCAATTCCGGTCGGGCATCGGTGGTACAAATCCGCACTATCCTGAAGGGCAGTACGTCGCAATCGTCCACTGGCTCCGGGTTTTTCGTCAGTGATGATGGCCTGATCATTACCAATTACCATGTCATATCCAGCCACGCGCTTGAGCCAAAAATCTATGTCCTGGAGGGTGTCGATTCCGAAGGGAACAACAGCGAACTGACGTTGCTGGCGGTAGATGTGCTGCATGACCTGGCCCTGTTGCAGAAAAAAGGAAAAAAATTCCCCTACCTGCGCTTTAACCAGGAAGAGCTGCACAAGGGAGTTCGCGGCTTCTCATTCGGCAACCCGCAGGATATCGGGCTGACGATAGTCGAGGGCACATACAACGGGCTGCGCGACCATTCGTTTTATGAAACCATCCATTTCACAGGGGCAATCAATGCCGGCATGAGTGGTGGCCCGGTGGTTACCAAAAACGGCGTGGTGTTCGGGATCAATGTCGCGACCATGATCAATGGCCAGCTGATCGGCTTCCTTGTCCCCGCCCAGTTTGCCCGCGAGCTGGTGGATCGCTGGCGCGCCAAGCCGGTTATCCCGCTGGAGTTTCAACCGGAAATCGCACGCCAGATTAGTGCCCATTCCGAAACATTGCTGAAACGCGTAATGGTCTCGCCTATGCCGGTGCAGCGCCTGGAAAATTATTCTGCCCCCGACCAGCTGGATAAATACATGCGCTGCTGGGCCAATTCCGACCGCGACCCGAAAAAGTTTTATCAGATCAGCACCTATTACTGCGGCGGCAATGCCAGCGTGTATGTGGACCAGGAAGTGAATACCGGCAGCGTGTCCTTTATTCATGATTTGGTGCAAGGAGACTCTCTCGACCCATTCCGTTTTGGCAAGGTGCTGGAGAGTAATTTCCAGTATGAATCGCAAGGCTGGGGCGGTGGCAACAGCAAGCACTTCACCAAATATGCATGCAAGGATAACGTGGTCAACCTGCATGATATGCGTGCCAAGGCAGCATTGTGCTTGCGTGAATACCGGATGTTTCCCGGCCTGTACGATATCATTTTGCGGATAACCACACTGCGTGAAAACACCCGCGCGCTGCAAACCAAAATGACATTGCGCGGCGTTAATTACGAGTCCGGCATGGACTTTGTCAGCCACTACATGGATGCGATCCGATGGAACGACTAGCCTGGATTGAAGTGCTCAACCGCCACGGCGATGTCGAAAGCCGCCATCCGGTATATTCATGGCCCGCCAATATAGGCCGCGCCTATGATTGCGACCTGATCCTGGATGATCCCTACATCGCGCCCAACCATGTTGAAATTGCGGCGGAAGGCGAACGCAGTTTCCGCATCCAGGACATGGGCAGCATCAATGGCGTGACGATTGCCAATACGCCGGGACGCAAGACCGACGCCATCATCTCGCCAGACGACATCTTCCGCATCGGGCATACCCAGCTGCGCATCCGGCTCAGGGATCATCCGGTCCATGCAGAAACCAAATATTCCTCAAAATCATGGCAGCGCCGCCCCACGGTTTTATTGTTAAGCGTAATAGCATTCCTGGCAGTGTTGATATCCAGTGCGCTGTTAAATTATACCGAGGCTAACATCGGCTCTTTTGTCACGCCGATAATTGTGGTGTGTGTAATGGTTCTCCTATGGATAGTAGCCTGGTCATTCGGGGGCCGCCTGTTTGCCGGGAAATCCAATTTTATTCCGCACGCCATTATTGGCTGCCTGGGCGTGACGCTATACCTGGGCAGCAATATGCTGGTGGACCTGGTGTCGTTTACGCTGGATTCGGCGTTGATCAGCAGCATGTCAATTGTAGTGGGCTTTCTGGTGTTCATGCTGGTCCTGTACTGGCACTTGCGCTTGATCAGCCGGGCCAAGCCACGCTTTGTGGCGGGGATAGCCGGGGCAGTTGCGCTATTGATGATCAGCACCAGCATGCTGATCACCAACATACGCAATGAAAACGACCTGGACCATCAAAGCTACCGCAACACCATCGGCCCACCCTTCCTGCTGATGGTGGAAGGGAAATCCCCGGAAGCGTTCATTGATTCGATGGAAGTGTTGAAAACCCGGGTGCAAGAATAATCTATCGATGATTTACCGCATGCGCGCCAAGCCTATTCTGGAACCTGCCGCGTGACCGCACCTAACGCCCAAAAAATCCTGCATGATGTTTTCGGCTTCGCCGCTTTTCGCGGCGAGCAGCAGGCCATCGTGCAGCATGTGGCACAGGGCGGTGATGCGCTGGTGTTAATGCCGACTGGCGGCGGCAAGTCGCTGTGCTATCAACTGCCCGCTTTGTTGCGGCACGGTGTGGGCATCGTGGTATCGCCGTTGATCGCGCTGATGCAAGACCAGGTCGAGGCGCTGAACCAACTGGGCGTGCGCGCCGCATTTCTGAATTCCAGCCTGGA
>JANNQM010000054.1:0-18984 GCA_031400735.1 Gallionellaceae bacterium | reverse complement strand
CGATTACGGTTCGTTCGTCGAGATCGAGCAGGGCATCGAAGGCCTGGTGCACGTTTCCGAAATGGACTGGACCAACAAGAACATTCACCCGACCAAGGTTGTCCAATTGGGCGATGAAGTCGAAGTGATGATCCTCGAAATAGACGAACAGCGCCGCCGCATTTCTCTGGGCATGAAGCAGTGCAAATCCAACCCGTGGGATGATTTTGCGCTGAACCACCAGAAGGGCGACAAGGTTAAAGGCCAGATCAAATCCATCACCGATTTCGGCATTTTCATCGGGCTGGATGGCGGTATTGATGGCCTGATACACCTGTCCGACCTGTCGTGGACCGTGGCCGGCGAAGAAGCTGTGCGCAATTACAAGAAGGGCGATGAACTGGAAGCGGTGGTGTTGGCCATTGATGTCGAGCGCGAGCGCATTTCGCTGGGCATTAAACAGATGGACGGCGACATCTTCAGCGGTTATATTGCAACCCATGACAAGGGCGCGGTAGTCAGCGGCGTGGTCAAGTCAGTTGATGCCAAGGGTGCTACCATAACCCTGGATGGCGATGTCGAGGGCTATCTCAAGGCATCGGAAGTGTCGGCTGACCGGGTAGAAGACATCCGCCTGCACTTGAAAGAAGGCGATGCGGTGAAAGCGGTAATCATTAACGTGGACCGCAAAAACCGTGGCATCAACCTTTCGATCAAGGCGTTGGACAAGGCCGATGAGGCTGCCGCCATGCAGAAATTTGCGGCTACTACTGAAAACTCGGCTGGTACGACCAATCTGGGCGCTTTGCTCAAGGCCAAGCTGGATACCAGCAAAATTGACGCACAATAAATTTAGGTATAGTCAATATGACCCGTTCTGATCTCATCGCCAAATTAGCGGAGCGTTACCCGCAGTTGGTGGCCAAGGATGCCGAGCTGGCGGTCAAGGTAATCCTTGATGCCATGGCCGGTACTCTGGCACGAGGCGGGCGCATTGAAATTCGCGGTTTTGGCAGTTTTGCGCTGAACTACCGTCCGCCACGCACCGGCCGTAACCCCAAGACCGGCGACAAGGTGCAGGTACCAGCCAAATATGTGCCGCATTTCAAGGCGGGAAAAGAGTTGCGCGAGCGGGTGGATTATCCTTCAACCTGAGAATTTGCAAGAATGAATAAACTGGCGGCCTGTCGCAAGATGGTGCCGCCATTATTTTATCTATACGTGATATTGTTGCGCGGAAGAATGACACGGTTGGGCGTCAGTCTTGATAAATTTTTGCGAGTGAAATCATGATTTATTTGAATTGGCTGTTGCGGGTGGTGCTCTTCTTTATCCTGTTGGGGTTTGCGGTAAAAAATGATCAGCCGGTGGTGTTACGGTATTTTTTTGGTTACGAATGGCAGGCCTCACTGGTGCTGGTGCTGTTGATTTTTTTTGCCGCCGGAGTCGGGGTCGGCATGTTCTCGGCGTTAAGCAAGATTTTTTTGCAACGGCGCGAAATTGCCAGGCTGAAAAGTGAGTTGAACCGTAGCACCCCGGCAACGGATGTTGTTGACGCATAGCCATTACTGAAATTTTTAGCAGGTTCCTATGCAATTTGAATTGTGGATGTTACTGGCCTTCCCGCTATTTTTTGGCATGGGCTGGCTGGCGGCGCGTATCGACATCAAGCAGCTATTGACTGAATCCAGTGCCTTGCCGCGTTCGTATTTTCAGGGGCTGAATTTTCTGCTGAATGAACAGCAGGACAAGGCCATCGAAGCATTCATTGAAGTCGTCAAGGTTGACCCGCAAACTATAGAATTGCACTTTGCGCTGGGCAGCCTGTTCCGCCGCCGTGGCGAAGTTGACCGCGCGATACGCATGCATCAGCATCTGGTGGAACGTGCCGACCTCGATCAGGATAAGAAGCAACAGGCGATATTTGAATTGGCGCAGGATTACCTGAAGGCGGGCATATTGGATCGCGCTGAATCATTGTTTCTGGACCTGCAGGCCTCTCCTTATTCCAAGGATGCGCTGACTTTTTTGCTGGAGCTGTATCAAAAGGAAAAAGACTGGCTCAAGGCCATTGATGTGACGCAACGCCTGAGTGCGGTGTCCGGCCAGACACATGGCAAGGAAGCGGGATTTTTCTATTGCGAACTGGCGGCGGGGGAGATTGCGTGCCAGCAAATGGATGTCGCGCGGGTGTATCTGGAGCAGGCTTTGCAAATGGATCCGCAGGCAGTGCGCGCAACGATCATGCTGGGTGACATGGAAAGTTCGGCAAAAAATTATTCCAAAGCAATTGAAACCTGGCAACGCATCGAACAGCAAAACCCGCAGTACCTGCCGCTGGTGGCGGAGCGTTTGCTGGACGCCTATCGCTACAGTGGGAGCGCGGACACAGGTATCAGTGTGCTGCAAGGCTACCTGGCCAAACATCCCTCGCTGGACCTGATGAACGTGCTGTTTGATGCAATTCTGCAGCGCGATGGCGCGGAAGCAGCATTCCGGCTTGTGCGCGACGAGCTGCAACGCAATCCGACACTGCTCGGCCTGGATAAATTGCTGGAAGCGCGCTTGCTGGAAATGACTTCGGGTAACCGCGCCGATATTGAAATGGTCAAAAGCCTGGTGCATCAGCGTACCCGTTCGTTGGCAATGTACCGCTGTGCCAGTTGTGGTTTCAAGGCGCGGCAGTTCTACTGGCATTGTCCGGCCTGCCATGGTTGGGAAACGTATTCCCCGCGCCGCAGCGAAGAAAACGGAGTCACCGTTTGAGCGACCCTGTAATCATCGTCGCACTCGATTTTCCCGATGCAAAATCGGCGCTGGCATTGGCCGCCAGGCTAAACCCGGCGTTATGCCGCGTCAAAGTAGGCAAGGAATTATTTACCGCAGCAGGGCCGCAGCTGATAGAGCAATTAATGCAGCGCGGTTATCAAATATTCCTCGACCTTAAATTCCATGATATCCCCAACACCACCGCACAAGCCTGCAAGGCTGCGGCAGCATTGGGCGTGTGGATGGTGAATGTGCATGCATTGGGTGGACGAAAAATGATGGACGCAGCGCATGAAGCGATAGCCCATCAGGCACGTCCGCCCAAACTGGTAGCGGTGACGGTGCTGACCAGCATGGCCCAGGCCGATTTATCCGAACTGGGTTTCATCGCCACCCCGGCCGAACTGGTGCTGCGCCTGGCCATGCTGGCGCGCGCCAGCGGCCTGGATGGCGTAGTCTGTTCCGCACAGGAAGCAGCCATGCTACGCCAGCACGTCGGCCAGGAATTTTATCTGGTAACCCCCGGCATCCGTCCGGCCGATGCGCAAGCCCATGACCAATCCCGTATCATGACGCCGCATGCGGCGCTGGATATGGGCGCCAACTATCTGGTGATAGGCCGACCGATTACCCAGGCGGCGGATCCTTTGTTGGCGCTGCAAAATATAGTTAAGGAAATTGAGGGACGAGTATGAAATCATTGCCGTCGTTTGATCGCGCGCGCGTTCTGGTAGCCGGGGATGTGATGCTGGACCGTTACTGGTTCGGCGATGTCGAGCGCATATCGCCGGAGGCGCCGGTGGCGGTACTTAAAGTGGGCCATGTTGAAGAACGTCCTGGCGGCGCCGCCAACGTGGCGCGCAATATCGCGGCGCTGGGCGCGCACTGTACGCTGCTGTCGGTGGTCGGTGATGATGAAGCGGGTAACTGCCTGGAAAAATTGCTGGCCGCGCAGGCCAATATACAAGCGATGTTGCAGAGAGACCGCAGCATTTCCACAACCATCAAGCTGCGCGCGATTGCGCGTCATCAGCAGTTATTGCGCATTGATTTTGAAACACCGCCCAGCCACGAAGTGCTGCATGCCAAACTGGTCGATTTTCGCGCGCAGCTGCCGCAGGCCGATGTCGTCGTGCTGTCGGATTACGGCAAGGGCGGGTTGGCGCACATTGCCGAGATGATCCAGTTGGCGCGTGCAGCGGGCAAGCCGGTATTGGTCGATCCCAAAGGCGACGATTATCAGCGTTACCGTGGCGCAACCTTGCTGACACCGAACCGCAGCGAATTCCGTGAAGTAGCTGGCAGCTGGAAAAATGAAACTGAACTCAACACCAAGGCCGAAAAACTGCGCACCGAATTGCAATTGCAAGCGCTGCTGGTCACACGCAGCGAAGAAGGCATGAGCTTGTTCCAGGCTGGGCAAGTGTTGCATGAGCCGACCCATACCCGTGAAGTATTTGATGTCAGCGGCGCCGGCGACACAGTCATTGCCACATTGGCCACGATGCTGGCAAGCGGCGCAGATTTGCCGGACGCGATGCGCATCGCCAACCGCGCAGCCGGAATTGTGGTCGGAAAACTGGGTACGGCTGTGGTTAGCCGGGAAGAAATTATCAAGGATATGGAACTGTAGGGGCGCGATTTATCGCGCCCAATGTACCTAAAACAGGGCGCGATAAATCGCGCCCCTACGCTTGAAATATTGGAGGGAGTCATGTACACCATAGTCACCGGCGCCGCCGGATTTATCGGTTCCAACCTGGTCAAGGCGCTGAATCAACGCGGCGAAAACAATGTCATCGCGGTAGATAATTTGAAACATGCCGACAAGTTCAAGAATCTGGTGGACTGTGACATTGCCGATTACCTGGACAAGGACGATTTCCTGCAGAAATTGCATCAAGGATTTTTTGACGGGATGATTACTGCGGTATTGCATCAAGGCGCCTGTTCAGACACGATGGAAATAGATGGCCGGTACATGATGGAAAATAATTACCAGTATTCGCTGGAATTGTTGAATTACTGCCAGAATGAGGAAATTCCGTTGCTATATGCTTCTTCCGCCTCAGTATATGGTGGGGGCAAGGTGTTCAAGGAAGGCCGGGAATACGAAGCGCCGCTGAATGTATACGGCTATTCCAAATTCCTGTTCGATCAAATCGTGCGCCGCCGCTGGCAGGATCGCACTGCGCAGATTGTCGGCCTGCGCTATTTCAACGTTTATGGCCCGCGCGAAGCGCACAAGGGACGCATGGCATCCGTGGCGTACCATTTGTTTCACCAGTATCGCGCAGATGGGTATGTGAAATTGTTTGAGGGCAATGACGGTTATGCCGACGGTGAGCAATTGCGCGATTTTATTGCGGTGCAAGATGTGGTCAAGGTTAACATGCATTTCCTCGATCACCCCGGCGAATCTGGCATATTTAATTTAGGCACTGGTAAGGCACAGAGTTTTAACGATGTCGCCGTCGCCACAGTAAACAGCTTGCGCGCTCTTGAAAACAAGGCACCGTTAACATTGCGAGAAATGCGCCAGCAGCAGGTGCTACGCTATATTCCCTTCCCCGATCAGCTGCGCGGCAAATACCAGAGCTATACCCAGGCCGACATCGGCGCGCTGCGCAAGAGCGGCTACAGCGAGCCATTCCTGGCGGTGGAGCAGGGCGTCGCCCAATATGTAAATTATTTGCAGGCCAGTCCTAATTCGATGGGGTGAGCCCACCGGCTTCAATTGCGCTTGCGCCGCGCGCGCTGAAAAAGGCAAAGACAGGTTGCGCATGAATAGTGGTTTGAAATATTTCAGTCGATGCAGTGTGGCTAATGTAATCGGCCTGCTTGCTGGCGCATGCTTGTCGTTGGCATGTTATGGTCAGCCAGAGCTGGAGCAGGATATTACCGTTGCACCCCGGCCCGGTGTAACGGGGCAGTCACCGGCATTACAACTTGCCCCGCCGCCGCAGGTGACTAGGTCACCCTCATTTCGGACTCTGGCCGAGATGATAGACTTGGCATTGCGCAACAACCCCACCACCCGGCAAGCTTGGGCTGTCGCCAATGCGCAGGCTGCCGCATTGGGTATTGCCGAAGCGGAATATTATCCGGCTGTAGATGCGAACCTGTCATTGACGCGCGGGAAAACCTCTATCAATAACGCTAGCGGGGTGACTTCAGGAAATACCCAAACCCGTCTTGCCTCCAGCATCAACTTGAGTTACCTGCTATTCGATTTTGGCGCACGCGCTGCGGCCACCGAGGCGGCAAAATACGATTTGATTGCGGTCAATCTGGCACAGAACCGTGTGTTGCAAGATATGGTATTCGAGGTGGAGCAGGCTTATTACCAATTACTGACTGCAACGCAGACTATCGGGGCGGCACAGGAAACGCTCAAGTCAGTGCAGGTCAGCATGGATGTCGTGAATGCACGCCGCGAAGCAGGCCTGGCGACGATAGGTGAGGTGTACCAGGCCGAGACCGTGTTGGCGCAGGCGCGTCTGCAACTGCGGCGCGTGCAGGGTGAGGCCAGCAAGCTGAGAGGGGCGCTATGCAACGCTGCGGGCTTGCCGGTCAATACGCCGCTGGAGCTGGCGCCGCCGCCAGAAAAACTACCGACCCGGGAAATGCGCCTTACGATAGACCAGTATCTGGACAAAGCCAAGGCAGAGCGCCCTGACCTGATTGCTGCTGAAGCGCAAGCGCGCGCGGCAAAGGAAAATATCAATGCGGCATCGGCCCAGGGTTACCCTTCGCTTGAGCTGGCCATTAACGGCGGCAAAATCTATAACAATGTGCAGGATGATTTCAACAATGGCAGCAGTAGTAATTCTATTGGGCTCAATTTGCGCGTGCCGCTATTTCACGGCTTTCGCACCACTCACACAATAAAACAGGCGCAAGCGCGCGCAGCGCAATTGGATGCAGCGCGCGACCGTGCCGCGCTGCAGGTCGAGCTGGATGTGTGGCAAGCGTACTTTGACCTGGACACAGCCGAGGCATCCATCGCCAGCGCCCATGCTTTGTTGCGCAGCGCCAGACTGTCGCGCGAAGTGGCCCAGGATCGCTATCAGGCTGGCGTCGGTAATCTGCCCGATTTGCTACTGGCGCAAGCCAATGAGGCCAATGCGCGCATCGAAGTCATACAGTCAGAAATGGGGTGGTATATGAGCCTGTCACAACTGACCCACGCTCTCGGCTACTTCTCCTCCACTGCGGAACCCAAATGAAAAAACAGACTATTGCGGCACTGATTATTGGGGGGTTGATCGCCGTCGGCATCGCGATCTGGTTTGCCACCAAACCTGCTATGGACGGTTCCAGCGTACGGCCTGAGGGCGGTGCGCAAAGAGCCGTATCAGTTAATGTGGTCGCTGTCACCGCCACTGCGATTCCGGTCGTGCTGGATGCAGTGGGCACGGTAGAGTCAGAGCGTAGCGTTGCCATCCGCGCCGAAGTGAGCGGCATGCTGAAACGCATCAACTTCCGCGAAGGCGACAGGGTCAAGGCCGGACAATTGTTATTCCAGATTGAAGCCAGCGCACCGCAAGCCGAAGTGGAGCAAGCCCGGGCCAATCTGGCGCGTGATCAGGCCGCGTGGGAAGAAGCACGCGCACAGGTACAGCGTCTGAAACCTTTAGCCGACAAAGAATATGTCACGCAACAGGAATACGCACAGGCAGTGGCGCAGGAGCGCGCCGCTCACGCCTCGGTTCAGGCCAATCAGGCGGCATTGAAAGCGGCGCAGGTGCAGCTGGGCTATGCCAACATCACCGCACCCATTTCCGGACGTGCCGGGATATTGAATATCAAGCAGGGCAACCTGGTCAGTGCTGCGTCAACTACGCCGCTGGTCGTCATTAATTCTACCCAACCGGTCATGGTCTCGTTCAGCGTGCCACAACAGCAGTTGCAACAAATACGCGACGGGCAGCGCAAGCGCCCGTTGACGGTCGAGGTGCGGCGTGAGGCCAAAGATGAAGTGTTGACTACTGGAAAATTGGCTTTTATCGACAACGCTGTGGATACGCAGACCGGAACCATACGCTTGAAAGCGCGCATACCTAACGATAACGAAGACATCTGGCCGGGTGAGCTGGTGTCGCTGCGGCTGATTTTAAGTGTGGAACAAAATGCGCTGGTCATTCCAGAATCTGCCGTACAAGCGGGACAGAACGGCTCTTTTGTTTATGTGGTGGCCAACGGCAAAGCACAGGTGCAAGCAATTACCGTAGCGCGCCAGGTGGGCAGTCAAGTTGTGGTGGGCGCGGGTCTGACAGCAGGCCAGCAAGTGATCGTGAATGCGCCGGGAAACCTGCGACCGGATAGTGCGGTTGAACTGGTGGGTGTCAAGCCAACGCCTGCGCGCGGCGCAGGTCGTGCTGACGGCAAAGCTGCGGACAGCGGAAACAAGCGGCCATGAGCGTAGGACGCATTTTTATTGACCGACCGGTGATGACCACGGTGCTGGTCAGCGCGATCACGCTTTTTGGCATTTTCGCGTTTATGAAATTGCCGGTGAACGAGCTGCCGAATGTAGACTTTCCCACTATTTCAGTCACCGCCAATCTGGCTGGCGGCAATCCGGAGAGTATGGCGGCGACAGTGGCGACACCGCTGGAGCGGCAATTCTCAACCATTGCCGGGCTGGATTCGCTGACCTCGGTCAGCTCGGCCGGTTCGACGCGCATTACGCTGCAATTTAATCTGGACCGAGACATCGATGCCGCAGCGCAGGATGTGCAAACGGCCATCTCGCAGGCAGTGCGATCTCTGCCGCCGCAAATGGATAACGCGCCGCAAATGCGCAAGGTCAATCCGGCGGACAGTCCCATTCTTTATCTGGCGCTGACCGCCAGGACGCTGCCGCTAACTACGCTGAATGCTTTTGCCGATGACCAGATTTCGCAGCGCATTTCGACGCTGCCTGGGGTCGCGCAAATGCTGGTGTTCGGCTCGCAAAAATATGCGGTGCGGCTTTACCTTAATCAGGATGCGCTGGTGCAGCGCAAGCTGGGCATAGAGGATGTGTCTGCCGCGTTGCAAAAAGCCAACAGCAATTTACCCTCGGGCACACTGGATGGCCGCGCCCAGAAATTTACTGTCAAAGCCTCTGGCCAACTGGAGAATGCTGCCGATTTTAATTCGGTGGTGATTAAATATTTGAACGGCACGCCAATACGTTTTTCTGACATTGGCCGGGCCGAAGACAGTGTGGAGAACAACCGTGCCGCGACCTGGTTTAACGGCGACCGTTCCATCGTGCTGGCGGTACAACGTCAACCGGGAGCGAATACTGTAGAAGTGGCAAACAGCATCCGTGCACTGTTGCCCGAGATCAACCGCCAGTTGCCGGGCGATGCCAAGCTGGATGTGTTGTTTGACCGCTCCCAGTTCATTGGCGAATCGATACATGATGTGGAATTTACGTTGCTGCTGGCTGTCGTGCTGGTGGTGATTGTCGTGCTGGGATTTTTGCGCAATTATTCTTCGACATTGATCGTGGCGGTGGTGTTGCCCATCTCGCTGATAGGCACGTTTGCTGCCATGTATTTACTGGGATACAGCCTGAACAACATCTCGTTGATGGCGCTGACGCTGGCCGTGGGCTTTGTCGTGGACGATGCCATCGTGGTGCTGGAAAACATCACCCGCCACATGGAAATGGGCAAGGATCGCATGACTGCCGCCATTGACGGCACGCGCGAGATTGGCTTTACCGTGATATCCATGACTATATCGCTTGTTGCGGTATTCATCCCCATCCTGTTCATGGGCGGCATCCTGGGGCGGTTGTTCACGGAATTTTCGGTCACAATAGGCATTGCCGTGCTGATCTCGGGCGCGGTTTCGTTGAGCCTGACGCCTATGCTGTGCAGCCGTTTCCTGCAAACTGGCCACCGTCACGGGCGCATCTTTGATGGTTTCGAAAATCTGTTCGCCAAAGTCGCGCAAAGCTATCACGACAGCCTGCAATGGAGCATGCATCATCGCGGGTTGATGTTGTTGTCGGCTGCGCTCATTCTGGTAATAACAGCAGGGCTGTTTGTGGTCGTGCCTAAAGGGTTTATCCCGCGTCAGGACACCGGGCAGATTACCGGCACCACCCGCACCGATGAAGGCATTACCTACGAAGAGCTGGTCAGCAAACAAATGCAGATGGCGGAAATTATCCGCAAAAATCCCAATGTCGCGGCGGTTCAATCCAGCGCCGGGCAAGCGGGAGGCGGTATATCGGGTGGCAACGTGGGACGCGTGGTGATCCGTCTGAAGCCAAAAAGTGAACGGGATCTGAGTGCCGACGAAGTTATCCAGCAGCTGAGAAAGGAAACGCGCAGTGTGGAAGGCATGAAACTATTCCTGCAAAATCCACCTGCGGTCAATATCGGCGGACAGCACAGCAATGCCGAATTCCAGCTGGTGCTGATGGGGTCGGATACCGCCGTGTTGTACCAGGCGGCCAGTGATCTGGAGCGGGTGCTGGCCAAGGAGCCCGTGCTGATGGATGTAAACAGCAATCTTGAATTGCGTAATCCGGAAATAAAGATAGACATACAGCGCGAACGCGCAGCGGCACTGGGCATCACGCCGCAACAGATACAATCGACGCTGTACGATGCCTATGGCGCACGGCGCGTCACCAGCATCTATGGCGCATCTGACCAGTACTCGGTGCTGATGCAGCTGGACACCCAGTTCCAGGCCGACATCAATGCCCTGAGTGGATTGCATATCAAAAACGCGGATGGACAAATGGTACCGCTGTCTTCGGTGGCGACGGTAACCACAGGTGTAGGCCCGGTATCGATTTCGCATTATGGGCAGCTGCCTGCGGTGACATTATCTTTTAACATTGCGGCGGGTCATTCACTGGGTGAGGCGACTAACCGCGTGCAGCAAGTGGCGCAACAAAATTTGCCGCCGGGTGTGACCACTTCGCTTTCCGGTTCAGCCAAAACATTCAAGGAATCGATGACCGACCTGCCCATCCTGCTGGCGGTCACCATTTTGCTGATCTACATGACGCTGGCGATTTTGTATGAACATTTTGCCCATCCGGTGACGATACTGACCGCTTTGCCTTTGGCTGGATTTGGCGCGTTGGTGATGTTGATGCTGTTTCATCAGGAGCTGAATATTTTCAGCTTTGTCGGCATTATTCTTTTGGTGGGACTGGTCAAGAAAAACGGCATCATGATGGTGGATTTCGCCGTGGCGGCACAGCGTGAACGCAATCTCGCGGCGATCGACGCGATGGCTGAAGCCTGCATGGTGCGTTTCCGCCCGATCATGATGACTACGCTGGCCGCGATCTTTGCCACGCTGCCGATTGCACTGGGTTATGGTGCCGGGGCTGAAGCCCGCCGTCCGCTGGGTATCGCCGTGGTTGGCGGCCTGATATTTTCGCAGTTCCTGACGCTGTATTTGACACCCGCTTTTTATGTCAGCATGGAGCGCATGACGCAGCACTGGAAAAAACTGAAAGAAAATTAGCCACAGACGACACTGAGAGCACAGAGAAATCACCACATCACGTAAGCATGCAGAAGCCTTTATCTGTGTCCTCTGTGATCTCTGTGGCTTTTTTTTCTGCAATTTCGCTTCGTCTGCGCTACAGATTGAAATGGCGGTGTGCACGGATTTACTTGTGCCCAAGAGCTTTCAGTCCCTCGGTCAGTCCTTTCAGTGATCCTTCTACAACGACCGGTTTGGCGGCAGGCTGTCGTGAAAAACTGATGGTTAATTTATCTCCGGATTGCATGGTTTTTAACAGTGCGCCATCCAAATTGGCTGTGGCCTTGCAACCCTGCTGGGTACAATTCTGCACGGTGAGCGGGAATGGCTTGTCCTGGCCCACTGCGGCTGACACACCGGATGGAAGGTGGATACCCAACGGAAGCACGGCAAGCAGTTCCTGATCCTTTTCTCCGCCACCGTTCATCAAAATGAGTTTGACATGGCGGCGGTTATTTTTTTTATTCAGGATCATTTGTGTCAAGGCGCATACGTTCATATCTGCTGCCAAGGCCTGGCATTCGAAAACCCAATCCCCGAAGCGATCCCCAACCTTAGCTTCGGCACTGGCCGCAGTATGAAACAAGCAGGCAAAAATAAAGAGCGCGGAACGAAGTGTGATGCCGGTTTGGTAAGTCATATTTTCCCTTGTTAAATTATCGGTAAAGCTGCGGCCATTGTTCGACCCAGCAACAGGCATGATCCAAGCCTTCGATGATGCGCAATTCCGGGCGCTTATCCGCCGGGAAGCGCGCCACATAGGACGCGGCGATTTCCTGGCTGACATTGCTATCATTCCCGCCGACGAAATGCACTTGCGGCACGTCGAGCAATGCCTGCCAGGCATCGGCCGGGTTGAGCGAGCCGGTTAATGGGGCGACATGGTGCAACTGTGTCCAACGAACATGATCGAGATTGCCGGCCACGGTTACCAGCCGTACCACATCCTTGCGTTGTGCCGCCAGCAGAGTTGCAATGGCTCCCCCGCCGGAATAGCCGATCAGCACGATGTTGCTTGCGTGAAAGCGATGCTTTAACTGGTCTACTGCCCGGCCAGTTGCTTGCACCACCTCAGTGGCAAAGCGCCGGTCTGTCCACCATGCTGTCTGGCAATTACGCCAGTCTTCGCCCGTCACATATTGGCATGGCCGCGCCAGATAGGCGGCAGCGCCGGGTGAGTGGCGCAGCGCCAATTGCAGCGCGATGGGGTGGATAGGTGTTGGATCTTGCGAAGGCCGGAAAGGGGTGACCCAAGCCAGGCCATCGCCTTCAATATAAATCGTCAGCAGATCGCTGTTGTGCGTCTCTTTTGGAACAAACGCCAACAGCATAAAGCTGTCGCCGGAGAGCGTGATGCTTTGCCAGCCTGCCGCATCCGCCATCATCTCGGCGGCTTGTCGCCGCTGCTCGGGTGAATGGGTGGCGCAACCGGCAAGTGTCAGCGCAAGCAGCACCCATGATAGCTTGCGCACCTTACGTTGTTTTATTTTTATCATGTAATTGTATTAGAGCGCAGGAACCAGATATGCAAGGGTGCAAACGTGGCGCAGGTACAGTCGTTCATGGCAGGAACAGATGAAACTACCTGGCATGGATAAACAAAAAAAGGGCACCCGAAGATGCCCTTTGTTTTTTTGCCGTGTTGCTTAGAACGGCATCTTCAGCTTGAGCGAAGCGGTCGATGTGGAGTAGCCGGAACGTGATGCAATGTCGTAACGCGCGGTGATCTCCATCGCTTTGCTGGTGTTGACCACTACACCCACACCAGCCAGCACAGTGCTGCTGGAGGGCTCGGTACCTTGCGCCGACCATGTCGCACCGCCACCTGTGTAGGTAGTGTTCAGCGCGTTGGCCTTTGCGTTGGTGTTATAGTCCACACCCAGATCGGCGATCAACTTGGTGGAGTCGCTCAGCGTATGCGCCAGCTTGGCGTCGATGCCGACCACCAGTTCAGAACTGCTGCGCGAGCCGATGTTGTTACCCAGTGAATCGGTATAACCCTTTTCGCTCAGGCTGGTGTAGTCAGCATGCACCCCTGGCACCAGGGTCGTTGCGTCACCCATCGCTATGCTGCGTCCCACGCCAGCGCCCGCATGGATGCTGGAGCTGTCGTAGCTGGCAGAAGCAGACTGGTTCAGGAAGTTAATGCGGCGGTTGCCATCGTTGCTATTGGATGCGTAGTCAATCTGCCAATCCAGATCGTAGTTGGCATTCAGCGAGTAGGTGCCGTAGCCGACCAGCTGGTAGCTGTTCATCTTGGCATCCTGATTGCCGCTGTTGCTGTCCACTTTGGTCTTGGTATAGGCGAAAGCTGCGCCGACACGGGCGGCTGGGGAGATCTCGCCGTCCGCGCCCAAGGCAAGACCTGAGGAGTCAGCCTCGTAGCCGACTATCACGCCCACGTCATCCTGCTTGGCGCTGGATCTGAGCAGTTTCACCCATCCGTTGCGGTTGGCCATGAAGTCGTCGCCGGAGGACATCCCGCGGGCCTCTCCCTGACGTGTGCGGATGACTCGATTGACGTCTCTACGCACGCCCGATGTGACCTGGTCCATGCCGCCGGACATCAGCGGCTGGAGGTCTTGCACCGCCTGAGTCATTGCCGCCGTGGTATTCAGATTGTTCAGGCTGTTGACCAGTTCGTCAATGCTGCTGTTGGTGCCCTCCACATAATTATCCAGCGTGCTGCCCAGCGTCCCCAAGGTACCGTACAGTCCGCTCATGGTGTTGACCGATGCAACAGTGACGTCGATTCCGGTGCCTGCCGCGTTGACCGCAGCGGTAAAGGTGGCCAACGGGCCGTAGGAAGTGACCTCTACCGCAGTAGCGGGTGCCAGTCCGCCAGACAATGTGCCCGCATTGATCACATTGGTCAGTACATCGCCCGCAACCAGTCCATGACCGATCACAGCGCGCTCGGCGAAGGTGGCGGTGAGGGTAGGATCGACCGTGGCAGCAGCGGTCAGGTCGGCAGTACCGCCGACCGCCAGCTGGGTATAGTTGGTCGTGCTGGCGGCATCGAGACGCAACATGCCGGTGGCGGCCTGGGTATAGTTGCCGCCGACCGTGCTTACGTTAGCCGCTGTCGGCATGGCGTTAGAGCCGCTCGTCAACATGATGTCGCCAGCGTTGGTGACGTTGATTGTGCCGCCCGCGCGGAGTCGTCCGTTCAGCACACCGCCCGCCTGGTTGTCTATGCTGCCGATACCACCATTGGCATAGATCGAGTAGCCCTGTGACGGCTCGCTGAAGACAACCCCCGAGATCGTGCCGCTGTTGGTCAGCGTGCCGTCCAGCGTGCTTGCATAAACGCCGTAGGCACTGACACTGCTGCTGGCTGCTGCGCTGGCCATGGCCGAGATCGTGCCGCTGTTGGTCAGCGTACCGCTCAGGTTACCCCAAGTGGCTACACCGTAGGCACTAGCGCTGGATTTGGTCGAGCTCGCCGTCGCTGAGATCACGCCGCTGTTGGTCAGCGTGCCAGCCATGCCACTCCATGATCCGATGCCGTAGGCACTAGCGGACCAATCTGCAGCCTGGGCTGTGGCAGTGATGCTGCCGCTGTTGGTCAAGATTGCGGGCGCAGTCATGCTTTGCAAAGAGATACCGTAGGCAGAGGCGGAGCCGTTGGTAGCGACCGCCTTGGCCGAGATCGTGCCGCTGTTGTCCAGCGTGCCGGTCATGGCCCACCACCCGGAATTGATACCGTAGGCGGTCGCGTAGGTCTCTCCGCTGGCGCTGGCGCTGATATTGCCGCTGTTGGTCAACGTGCCGGAGATGGCTGCCACCGAACGGATACCTTGGGCAGTTGCGCCGGATGCGGCACCGGCGGAGATCGCCATGGCCGAGATATTGCCGCTGTTGGTCAGCGTACCGCTTATGCCAGCCCCCCAATAGTCGTTGATGTCAATACCGTAGGCGGTCGCCGAGGTGACGCCCTGGGCGCTGGCGCTAATGGTGCCGCTGTTGGTCAGCGAGCCGCCGAGTTGGATACCGTTCGTCACAATGCCGTAGGCCGATGCGCCGGAAGTCGCGCCGGCGGAGATCGCGGAAGCCGAGATCGTACCGCTGTTGATCAGCGAACCGGCACCCCCGATATTACCCACACGAACACCGAAGGCACTCGCCCATGTTACGGCCTTGGCTGTGGCGCTGATCGTGCCGCTGTTGGTCAGCGTGCCGGAGAGTGTGCCGCCGGAATAAATACCGTAGGCCTCTGCGGAGGAGGTCGCCCCGGCGGAGATCGCTGAAGCCGTGATCGAGCCGGTGTTGGTCAACATGCCGGCTATGTCGCCGCTGTTATAAATACCGTAGGCGCTCGCCGAGGTCACGGCATGGGCGGTAGCCGAGATCGTGCCGCTGTTGGTCAGCGTGCCGGAGAGTGTGCCGCCGGAATAAATACCGTATGCCTCTGCGGAGGAGGTTGCCCCGAAAGAGGTCGCCGAGGCAGTGATCGTGCCGCTGTTGGTCAATGTGCCGGAGATGTCGCCGTCGTTGCGAATACCGTAGGCGCTCGCCGAGGTCACGGCATGGGCGGTGGCCGAGATCGTGCCGCTGTTGGTCAGCGTGCCGGACAAGGTGCCATACGACAAAATACCATAGGCCTCTGCGGAGGATGTTCCCCCGAAAGATGTCGCCGAGGCAGTGATCGTGCCGCTGTTAGTCAATGTTCCAGAGATGCTGCCGCTGTTATAAATACCGTAGGCGCTCGCCGTGGTGACGCCCTTGGCGGTGGCGCTGATTGTGCCGCTGTTGTCCAGCGTGCCGGACAGGGTGCCATAGGACAGTATGCCGTAGGCCGAGCCGCCAGAGGTACCGCCAGCGGAGATGGCCGAGGCCGTGATGCTGCCGGTATTGGTCAACGAACCTGCTATGTTGCCGGACACATAGATACCGCTGGCACTCACCCAAGTGACGCCATTGGCTGTGGCGCTGATCGTGCCGCTGTTGTCCAACGAGCCGGTCGAGGCGATAGAACCCAGACGGACGCCTATGGCCGACGCGCCGGATGTCCCGCCGACGGAGGTCGCCTTAGCCGAGATCGTGCCAGTGTTGGTCAGCGCGCCGTTCAACGCACCGCTCACATAAATACCGGTGGCGCTCACCCAGGAGGTTCCCTTGGCGGTGGCGCTGATGGTGCCGCTGTTGGTCAGGTTGTTCAGGTTGCCGTATGTCAAAACACCGTAGGCGGAACCGCCGGAATGGCTGGCATTCGCTGAGGCCGAGATTGTGCCGGTGTTGGTCAGCGTGCCGTCGATACCACCCCACGCAACGACACCGTAGGCGCTCTCCCATGAAGATCCCGTGGCTGAGGCGCTGATCGTGCCGGTGTTGGTGATCGAACCGGTCGAGGAAACAGAGCCCAGATTGACACCGTAGGCCGATGCGCTGTCTTTATTGGAGACCGCCGAAGCCGAGATCGTGCCGGTGTTATTCAATGCACCGTCCAGGGCGCCGACGACATACACGCCGTAGGCCGTTGCGCTTGCAGATTTTCCGGTGGCCGTTGCATTGATCGTGCTGCTGTTGGTCAGTGTGGTCAGGTTGCCACCTACATTGACACCACGGGCAATTGCTTGCGAACCACTGGTATTCGAGGCGGTGGCGCTGATCATGCCGGTGTTGGTCAGTGTGGTCAGGTTGCTGCCTACATTGACCGCGTTGGCTGTTGCATAAATGCCGCTTGCCGAGGTGCCGGAGTTGCTGGCAGCCGCTTTGATCGTGCCGCTGTTGGTCAGCGTGGTCAGGCTGCCGCCTACATCGACTGCGTTGGCGGTCGCATTAATTTGGGATGCACTGTGGCCAGAGTTGCTGACGTCTGCGCTAATTGTGCCGCTGTTGGTCAGCGTGGACAGGTCGGCGCCGGTAAAGACACCGGCAGCGTAGGCGGTGATAGAGTTAGTGGATGAACCATTGGCGCTGGCGTTACCGCTGATCGTGCCGCTGTTGGTCAGCGAGCCAGTGGGGCTGCTGCCGTTGATGGATATGCCAGAGGCTTGGGCATAGGAAGAACCTGTGCTGGTGGCGCTGATCGTGCCGGCATTGGTTAGCAGCGTATCCAGCGCTGCGTTGAAATAAATTCCCGCGCCGCTGCTACCGCCGGAAGTCGTAATTACGCCGCCCGCGTTATTGGTGATCGTGGTGCCGGTAGCGAGAGCGTTCACATTGATGCCGGATGCGTCCGGCGAGCCGGTGATACTGCCTGAATTGCTAATGGTCACGCCAGTGGCCAGGTTATCCACATCAATGCCCGCAAAGCCTGGCGTGGCAGTGATCGCGCCGTTGATGGTGATGCTATCGGTCAGGCTGGCTGTACATTGTATTGCCGCACCGGTGATCGGGCTGACGCAGGGAGCTGACCATGCAGGCGCAGCATACATGCCGGAAATCGCCAGTACCACGGCGGTGTTAAGTGTGTTGCGTTTCCATTTTGGTGTGCTGCGCTGGCGCTTGGCTGACATGGTGAACCCCCTTTGATTGTTGATTATTGTTGATCTTGGATGGTTTAAATCCAGATGATTCTTTGTGATTCCAGATACTACAGTTGTTTAGTTGCAAATTATTTAGCGAGACATTCTAGCAGTATTTCCACGAAATGAATACTTGAGCAGGGAACATTCTTTATATTGTGTAACGCATTGTTATTGAATCGAATAATAGGTGTGCCCATGCTGAGCATTGCATAAATAACCATGTAGGGCACCTCTAAAAATCCAAACTCCGTCGATACGGCGTTACCCAAAAAATTTTAACACTTACACATCATATGCTGCACGCTAAATTTTTTTTCGCGTCTTGCCCCACTTAGAATTTTGAATTTTTAGAGGTGCCCTGTAGGGGTGCCCTAAATAGGCATCCGGCCTGCATGCATTATTTCGGCGCGTATTCGCCCAAAGCCTCGAATAATGGTTGCAAATGCTTTTCATAACGACGCCAGCGCTCTACGGAACTGGTGTACACCGGCTGGCGAACCTGGGTGACGCTGGCGGTTTTGACGCTGCGCTCGTTCTTGTGCGATTCGAGGCAGGCATCGTTCCACTCCAGACCGCAGTATTCGATCAGGCGGCGCGTTTGCGCTTCCTTGTCGGTGACCAATTCCTCGTATTGCACTTCGAGGAAAGCATCTTCAGGCAGCACCTGACGCCAGTGCTCCATGAGTTTGGCGTAGTTGACGTAGTAGCGGCCCAGTTCGGTGAGGTCGTAAGAGTGGTACTGGCTGTGGTTGAACAGCTTGGTGAAGCAGGAAAGGCAGATGTCAGCCGCATTGCGTTTGATATGGACGATCTTTGCGTTCGGCAGCATCAGGTGGATCAGTCCCACCGCGAGGAAGTTGGCCGGCATCTTGTCGGTGATGTGTTTGGCGGTGGGGTTGCGCTCGCGCAACCCTGCAATGTAACGCGCACCCGCGCGGGTCAGGTCGTCACGGGTGACGCCACTCATCGACAGCGGAAAACCTTCGGTCTGCACCCCGGTTATCGGCTGGTTGGCGATGGCGAGCAGGTCGTGCAACTCGCCCGCGCCAAACACGTCGGGATGGCTGGCGATGATGGTTTCGGTCAGCGTGGTGCCGGAGCGCGGCATGCCGAGCACAAAGATCGGCACGTCGGACGGGTTGCCGCCACCACGTAGGCTGTCTATGGTTTTCTTGCTGAAGAATTCGCGGATGTTTTTGCAGGCGCTGTCGAAGTTATCGGCACTGTACTGGATGCGCGCGCGTTTGAG
>JANNQM010000053.1:0-7757 GCA_031400735.1 Gallionellaceae bacterium | reverse complement strand
CTGATTAGTTTTGTGTCCGACCACCATCGCAAGCACTCCCTTGGTGGTGGAGTCTCCCACTGGGGCGTCCACGACCCCAATTCGTCCCCATTCGTGCACAATGTCGGACGCATCGAGTGACTCTAGCCCAAAGTATCTGTTGGGTGACATGTCAGTGAGTTGATTGTTGGTTTGATTATTCTTCATCATGAAGATATCGGAGACGAGCGCGTCGTTGGCGGTGAGCGGAGGACGGAACGAAAGCCCAGCGTGCGTTGCGGCTACTCTCTCCCCGAGGTATTGGATCATCTTCTCGGCTTTCTTGGCGTGGACCAGTGGCGCTAAATTAATAATGTTAATCCCCAAGTCATTACATGTGGGTTGGTCGAGTCCACCCTCGTTGTCAATGATGATTGTCTTGAGCTCCAGGCCACATTGCTTGCTCGCGACGGTGTCTCGCGCCTTCTTGAGTCCCTCCTTCATGTCAGGTCGACCTCTCGACTTCAACTCGCCTTGATCTATGTTTCCCGCTTGAAGCGGTACACTGCGGTACTGCCCAGCAGATTGGGCAATACCTGTACTTCATTTTCACCGGTCATTACACGCCGCTCCAATATTGTGACTTTCTGCCCGCGGCAGAAATTTTCAAAATCATGCAGCGTGCACAGGTGCACATTGGGCGTGTCATACCACTGGTAGGGCAAGTCTTCCGAAACCGGCATGTTGCCGCGCAGCACATCCAGGCGATTTTTCCAGTAACCAAAGTTGGGGAAGCTGACAATGCCTTCGCGTCCGACACGGACAATTTCCTGCATTAATGCTTCAGTGTGATGCATGGCTTGCAACGTTTGCGACAGGATCACGAAGTCGAAAGCGTGGGTTTCGAAACTGGATAGTCCTGATTCCAGATTATTCTGAATAACGTTCACGCCATTTTCGATACAGGTCACGATGTTGCGGTCGCTAATTTCGACGCCGTAGCCCCGCGCTTTGCGCGTATCCGTCAGGTAGCGCAACAGGCTGCCATCGCCGCAACCCAGGTCGAGCACGGTCGCGCCTTGCGGCAGCCACGCGGCAATGGCGGCAAAATCAGGGCGGGCCGCAGCCAGTGAGGAATGGTCGTAGCTACTCATGCTGCAAATTCCCGGGCGATTTTTTCAAAATACACGCGCATCACATGATGATAGTGATCGTGCTGCATCAGAAAGGAATCATGGCCGTGATTGGAGGTAATTTCGCCGTAGCTGACATTCAGCCGGTTGTGCAATAGCGCCTTGACGATTGCGCGCGAGCGCTCCGGCGAAAAGCGCCAGTCGGTGGTAAATGACAACACCAGGAAACTGGCGCGCGCGGCAGCAAAGGCGCGGTTCAAGTCGTCGCTGTAGGCCTGGGCCGGATCAAAATAATCCAGCGCCTTGGTCATCAGCAAATAAGTGTTGGCGTCGAAATAGGCGGCGAATTTATCGCCCTGATAGCGCAAATAGGATTCGATTTCAAACTCGATGTCATAGCTGTAATTGTATTTTCCGGAACGCAAGCCGCGCCCGAATTTATCCGCCATTGCATCATCGGAAAGATAAGTGATGTGCCCTAACATACGCGCCAAACGCAAACCGCGCGTTGGCACCACACCATGCTCGTAATAATTTCCGCCGTGAAAATCCGGGTCGGTCAAAATCGCATTGCGTGCTACATCATTGAAAGCGATATTTTCCGCAGTCAGGCGCGGTGCGCAGGCAATGGCCAGCGCATGACGCACCCGCTCAGGGAAAGACAGCGACCACTGCAAGGCCTGCATGCCACCCAAGCTGCCGCCCAGCACCGCAGCAAATTGTGTAATGCCCAGCTGGTCAGCCAGCCGCGCTTGAGAGGCCACCCAGTCTTCTACCGTTACCAGCGGAAAGCTTGCGCCATAAGGTTTTCCGCTGGCCGGATTAATGCTGGAAGGACCGGTCGATCCATGACAGCCACCGAGATTATTCAGCCCGATGACAAAAAACTTTTCGGTGTCTATCGGTTTGCCGGGGCCGATCATGGTATCCCACCAGCCCACGTTCTTGGGATCATCAGCATAATAGCCGGCCACATGGTGATGGCCGGAAAGCGCATGGCAAACCAGCACCGCGTTGGACTTGTCCGCGTTCAACTTGCCATAAGTCTCATACACCAGCTCATAGCGCGGCAATACCGCGCCGCTCCTGCACGTAAGCGGAGTGTCAAAATGCGCGCGCTGCGCGCTGACTATGCCCACCGAATTTTCCATTAACTCCCCAAAACAAAACCCGTTCAGCTTGCGCCAAAACGGGTTGAACGCTTTAGCTGGTATGTTTTACGTGCCCCGCAAGCTGAAATCAAATCGGCACTGGTACGAAGTTTCCGTGTTTTGTGATGAGCTGTCAATGCGCGGTTTTCCGCCCGGAAGGATAGACGCCGGAACGAGGGGGAAAAAGGAAAAGACCGCGCGGCGGCCTTTGCCCTTGGGCTAATTCCGTTTCTTCTTCGAACAGGAAATAATTCGTAGGTCGGGTTTGATCGTATGCGTTGGGGCTTCAGCCCCTTACGGCTACGGCCTACCCCTTGCGGGTGTAACCCGACGATTGTTAGGTCGGGATGAATCCCGACCTACAAAAAATGTCCTATTGAAATGGAATTGCTATAAGCAGGACAGACCAGCGTCATGCTTAGTTCTCTATTTTTGTGTTGAGTATAAAGATGTAGCACCCCCTGTATATTTTGCAGTTGTGCATAACTCAAGATTGTGGTGCAATGCCCTCCAATAACTCGGCCGTCAACGGCAGCTGCGAATATAAAGGGGGGCAAACCATGGTGCACCATCGCACTGCGTACATGCGCGGAGTTGTTTTTTTTTCAGCACTCATTGCAATTCTGTTTTTCAGTACTGAGATACTAGCCGCCGAACGTTTCGAAACCCCAGTGGGCTTCAAAGTCAGCGAAACAGGCGCGGCTACTTTCAATATCCCGATTGATGTTCCGCCTGGCACGGCAGGAATGGCTCCCTCAATCTCGCTTAATTATTCCAGTCAAGGAGACGACGGCCTGGTGGGGGTGGGATGGTCTCTGACCGGGTTGTCGGCAATTTACCGCTGTGGCCGTACGTTGATACAAGATGGCAGCAAGGATACCGTCACCTATACGGACAATGACCGTTTTTGCCTGGATGGACAACGCCTAGTGGTTGTGTCCGGCACGTATGGCGCTGACGGCGCGGTCTATCGCACCGAACGCGAAAGTTTCACCAAAATTATTTCCTATGTCACCCCAGTCACCGGACTCATATGGTTCAAGGCATGGACCAAAGCCGGACAAATAATGGAATTTGGCAATACGGCAAATTCAGCCATTCAAGCCATTGGCAAGAACGCAGTGAGAGTATGGGCGGTCAATAAAATTTCCGATAACGTCGGCAATTACCTCACGGTCAACTATCTCGAAGGCAATAGCAGCGTTAATTATGATTATCGCCCGACCAGCATTAGTTATGCTTTAAACACCAACTATCCAACACAACCGGCAGCCAGTTACGTAAGCTTTATCTACGAAACCCGACCCGACGTTACCCCCCTGTATCAGGCTGGCTCCGAAATAAAGAACAACCAGCGTCTGATCAACATTCAAACCCGTACCCGGATCGGTGTGCTTGAAACGGTTAAGGATTACAGGCTGAAGTACGAGCCAAGCCCTGCCACCCAACGATCGCGCCTGATCAGCATCACGGAATGTGACGGCCTGGTCACTTCTATCACTGCAACATGCTTGCCAGCGACGACGATTACATGGCAAAGCAGCAATAATCCATTTGTCGCACCGGCGGCTTTCAATTTGACCGGTTATGCGCTGGCCCATAGCAATAAAACCTTCGGCCATTCCCTGGGTGATTTTAATGGCGATGGCAAAACCGATCTCTTACGATATTCAGACACGCCTTCTGCCAATGCAGTGCTCTTATCCAATGGTAACGGGTCATTTACTGAGTCTGGCGCCTTTAACATCAAGGGGGAGAACCTGGCACACAGCAATAAAACTCAGGGCAGTTCGGTGGGCGATTTTAATGGGGATGGCAAGGCCGATATCTTACGGTTTGCGGACGATTCATTACTGAACAAATTATTTCTTTCTAATGGCGATGGGTCATTTACCGTGTCGGCCAATTTCAACCTGACGAGCCAGACGCTGGCAAACAGCACCAGAATCTATGGACATTCCATAGGCGACTTTAATGGGGATGGCCGCACGGATATTTTGCGCTATTCAGATACCGCATCCGGCAATACGCTGTTTTTATCGAGCGGCAATGGCGCATTTACAGAACCTAGTGTTTTTAATATTGAGACTGAGCTTTTATTACACAGTGATCGTACCAAAGGCCATTCAGTAGGCGACTTTAATGGGGACGGTAAAACCGATATTTTGAAGTACTCGAACATAAAGACAGAAAATAAACTGTATCTGTCGAATGGTGATGGTTCGTTTACTTCCAATTTCATATTAACCGATACTTACTTAGGGTACAGCACTGGAACATACGGCCATTCCCTGGGTGATTTCAATGGCGATGGCAAAGCCGACATCCTGAGATATTCGGATAATTTGGCGGACAATGATTTATACCTATCCAACGGCGACGGGTCGTTTTCATTGCCCAAACCTATGGGTACTACCCTGTCCATGAGTGATGGAACTTACGGTCATTTTTTGGGCGACTTCAATGCGGATGGCAAAACTGATATTTTGCGCTATTCACCCTTGGAAAACATTCTTTTCCTATCCAAAGGCGATGCGACATTCAGTGAGTATGCCAATTCCCAGTTGATTTATGAACTGTCCTACACAACCACTACCTCTACCCCTACCACTATCACTTACACCAGAACCAAGGGCTCTTCCCTGGGGGATTTCAACGGTGATGGAAAAACCGATATCCTGAAATACTCGGACATCTATTTAGAAAATAAACTGTTCTGGGAGCAAAACGCCATCGCCAATGATTTGGTGCAGTCACTCACCACCGGTCTCGGTACCACCACATCGCTGGTCTACAAGCCCCTCACCGACAGCACCGTGTACACCAAATCCACCACTGCACTTTATCCTTACCTCGACCTGCAAGCCCCGCTGTATGTAGTTGCTACATCAACTGTGCCGGATGGCATAGGCAGCACGCGCAGCACCAATTACGTTTATGCAAGCGCCAAGGCCCATCTTCGCGGCGGAGGCTTTCTTGGTTTCGGCCAATTTGATGTGACTGATGCTGCAACCGGCATTAAAACATCGACTATGTTCCGACAGGACTATCCGTATCAAGGGTTGCCTGTTTCGGTTACCCAAACGCAGGCCTATGGCAGCCTGCTAAAGAGTATCGCCAACACCTGGAGCTTCACCACATATGCTGACACCGTCATGCCCATCGCGACCGGCGTGGGCAGCAAACACCATTTCCCGGCAATCACTGCCACGCTGGAAAAGACTTTCGACCTGGTGGACGGTGAATTGTTGACTCAATTGGGCACCATTACCCAATATGACACCTATGGCAATACCACTAAGCAGACGACCGTTACCAACGATGGCCATAGCAAAACCCTCACCAATACTTATGCTCCGGCCAACCAGACAAAATGGTTCATTGCGCAGTTGCAACGCTCTGCGTTAACCAGCACCTCGCCTGATACATTGCCCGCTCCGCCGCCGGTAATAACACCGCCCCCCTCTTTATCTCCAACTGTGCATATTGCTGCGCTTGATGCTGTTGCAAACGAGGGCAACCAGGATCCAACTGCCTTCACCTTCATCATCAGCCGTGACGGTGACACAACTGGTAGTAGCAGCGTGAACTGGACGGTGGCGGGTAGCGGAATAAATTCAGTCGACAAGACCGATTTTTTTGGCGGTTCAATGCCCGCCGGGATAGTGAATTTTGAGGCAGGGCAAATTTATTTGACGTTTACCGTTAATGTTCAGGGCGACACAGAATTAGAAGCTGATGAGGGCTTTACCGTCACGTTGAGCAATCCAGCCAATGCAATACTGGGGATTCCCGCTGCCGCCGGAATTATTCGCAATGATGAAAGGGACCCCTACGTCTTCTGGCAGACCCTTTCTGCCAACACCCAGAACTACAATCTCAAATCCGCTGCCATTGCTAGCGGATGGGACCAAATTGTCCCATTAAGAGCATCTATCACGATTAATACTGGCGTTGTAGTGGGATCGTCTTCGACCGGAGCTTATGCATTTGATACCGGGGCGGCATTCCCGGAAGGGTCAACTCTGGCCATTATCAATAATGGCTACATAGTAGGTGCGGGGGGTAATGGGGGGACGGGTGGTACTGTGAATGGGCCTGCTCCAACTAATGGCTTGGCAGGCGGCCCTGCTCTTCGTGTGCAATATGCCACATCGGTTTCCAATAATTCCACTATTGGGGGCGGTGGAGGTGGAGGTGGCGGAGGTAACGTTGGATACTGTAGCAGTTTCGGCATTGTGGCCATTGTGGCAATCGGTCCAGGCGGTAATGGTGGCGGGGGCGCAGGTAATTCAGTCGGGACGCCCGGCGGTTCATTAACGTCTGGGGGTGCGGGCGGCAATACGGGCTGTGTCAGCGCTGGGGGGGCGGGTGGTCAGCTTGGTGCGGTCGGCGCTAGTTCTGGCGCCCTTGGAGGAACCCCAGGCGCGGCAGCTGTGACCACTGGTAACGCGTCAATTACCTGGATAACCAGAGGAAATGTATTAGGGCCGCAAATAAACGCACCTCCCCCACCGCTGGTGAATATTTCTGCGCTTGCGGCAGATCGGGTCGAAGGCAATAGCGGTACGGCGCCCTTTACCTTCTCCGTCAGCCGCAGTGGTGCGACGACCAGTGCTGCCAGCGTGAATTGGGCGGTAACCGGTTACGGAACAAACGCAGCGGATGCCGCCGATTTCAGCGGCGGGATATTCCCCTCTGGTGTGCTGAATTTCAGTGCGGGTCAGGTTAGCCAGACCCTCACTATCAATGTAGCAAGCGACACGCAATTTGAAGCAGGCGAAGATTTTGCCGTTACCCTGAGCAACCCGGCCAATATGTCGTTGGGCTCCCATAAAGCCGTCGCATCTATCCTGAATGACGACGCAGCGCCATTCCCCACCATCCGCATCACAGCGCCCCTTACCAATAGCGAATACGGAACGTTGGCGGACATCTCCCTGGAAGCCGTAGCAGCCGTCAGCGCTGGCAGCATAGTCAAGGTCGAGATCTTTGCCAACGATGCATTGCTGGCAACTATCCCGGGGAATCAAGGTGGTTACCTATCCAGTACCAGTTGGGTTTTCAATTATGTTTGGCGTCACTCCTCGGCGGGTGTGCTACAGGTTACGGCCAAGGTGACAGATGATCTAGGCAGATCCACCATCTCCGAACCGATAACCATTACCGTTTTCGTGACCGAACCGCCCGTAGTCAGTATCACGGCACCAGCAAATAACAGCACGATACCGTCACCCACAACGATTACGGCAACTGCCACGGACAGCGATGGCACCATTAGCAAAGTTGAATTCTACAACTACGCATCCTTACTGGGGACAGCCACAGTCGCGCCATACAGCTATACTTGGCGCATGGCGGCGGGCACCCATTCTTTAACCGCGAAAGCAACTGACAACCTGAACGTAATCACCACCTCGGAAAAAGTCACCGTAACCGTAGAAAGCGATGTGGATCTGGTGATGGCTGCGGTAAGCACCACCACGACCAGTGTCTCAGTGGGTGCGACCATGCC
>JANNQM010000052.1:0-48996 GCA_031400735.1 Gallionellaceae bacterium | reverse complement strand
GTGTGGTGTCGGAAAGCAACAGCCTGGTGGGCGGCAGTAACTCTGACCAGGTCAGCCTTACCGGGGTGACCGCGCTAACGAATGGCAACTACGCAGTCAGGAGCGCGGCTTGGAATAATGGTATTGTCGCCCTTAATGCCGGCGCCGTGACTTGGGGTATAGGCACGGTGGGGATAACCGGCCAAGTCTCTGCGCAAAACAGTTTGGTCGGCACTGCTACTAATGATCAGTTGGGTAGTGGTGATGTAGAGATACTGGATAACGGCAGGTATCTGGTTACTGACCCAAGATATAACAACCGCAACGGTCGCGTATTGATAGCCACGCCCACACCCAATCTGACCGGAGATGTTTTGTTTAACGACAGTATCGGATCACCGTTGGAGTTTACTGCTTCGTCCATCGTGGCGATATTAGCCAGCGGTACTTCGGTCACGCTGCAGGCCAGCAACGACATCACACTAAACTCGGACATAACGGTTAACAGCAATGTGGGTGGCGCATTCAAGTTACAGGCCGGACGCAACATTAATCTGAATGCAGACCTTACCACCGGCAACGGTGACTTTACCGCTGTGGCAGGTGATACCGGCATGGTTGCAGATGATCGCAAGCCTGGGATTCCAACGATTACACTGGGCGCAGGCGCATCCATTAACGCCGGTACCGGTACCGTGATTCTGGCTGCCAATGGCGGCAATTTTGTCAACAACTCCGGCAGTGCCGCGCCCATCACTGCCAATCGCTGGCTGGTGTATTCCTCCGCTCCGCCTGCCAACTTAGCCGAGGGGATAATCGCTCCATTCAAGCATTATGCGCAAAATTTTGTGGATGGGGTGACGCCTGACTATGCCACGACCGGCAACTGGAATTTATACAGCATTGCGCCGGTATTGTCGGTTACGCCTGCAGCCCAGACTATAGGCTATGCCACCCACTACAGTAACGTTACGCCGCTGCTTAGCGGATTTATAGGTGGTGACAGCAGTGCTACGGCTGGCATCAGTGGCACGCCGTTGTTCACAATACCGGGCAGCTCTGGATATGCCACCTTGGGAACCCACGATGTTGCTTATGATCGAGGTTTAGCCAGCAGCTTGGGCTATACCTTTGCCGATAATGCTGCTTCAAGCGGCGAATTAACGGTTGTTCTACCCCAGGCTGCTCCGGAGCTGAGTATCGATACGCTGGCATCAATACTGAGTGGCACTAATACTTCAATGCTGGCCTATACTGTACATACCGGAGTAGAGTTTGATACACAGAACTCATCCCTGGTCAGTACCGCTGATTGTGGCGTACAAATGCCACAAGATGCCCCAGCCAGTGCTTGCCAATAGAACCAGTGTTTGCCAATAGAGCCGCTACATGAACTTATTGATCCACCCGAATACCAGCAAACTGCTGGTATTTATGATTGCCTCAAGCACTCTGCAGTTCAGCTTAACCAGCCATGCGCAGACTCAGCCCGATGCCGGACAAATCCTGCGCGAGTTGCAGCAGGCGCCTGCGCCTGACACGGCGCCTATCGAGCCGAAACTGGATGTGGAGCCAGCTCCCGTGTATCCGCAAAAATCCGGTGATATGCGCTTCGTAGTGAAAGCGGTAAAGATCAGCGGCAATAGCGCCATTCCCACGGCTGAACTACAGGCATTGGTAGCAGATTTGGTGGGCACTGAACGCAATTTAAGCGAACTCAACGCAGCGGCGATGCGCATCACGGCTTATTACCGTGCCCACGGTTTGATGGTGGCGCAGGCTTATATTCCCGCCCAGGAAATCCACGGCGGTGTAGTGGCCATTCATATCGTGGAAGGACGCATTGCCAATCGGCGCCTGGACAACCAATCACGGTTGTCACAAGAACGTGCCATGCGTTTCCTGGATCGCATTCCGCAAGGTGCGGTCATCCAATCGGCCCAAATCGATCGCCCCTTGCTGCTATTGAATGACACTCCGGGAGTAGCCGGTGCGCGTGCCAGCCTGCAACCCGGTGCTGAGCCCGGCACCTCAGACTTGCTGGTGGAACTCAAACCCTCGGCGCCCTATTCTGCAAAAATCAACCTGGACAATTACGGTAACCGCTACACTGGAGAATATCAGCTGGGCGGAGCATGGAGCATGAACAGTCCGCTTCAAATCGGTGATCAAATTACCTTGAGTGGTTTGGTCAGCGAGCAGGATCTAACCTATTGGCAGGCGAATTACCAGTTGCCCATAGGTGGCGATGGCTGGCGTATGGGTGTTGGCTACACCGAAATCCGTTATCATCTGGGCAAGGAATTCGAGGCGTTGCAAGAGCAGGGTTCGGCCGCGACTACCAGCGGATTTGTTGCTTATCCGTTGATACGCAGCCAGCAACGCAACCTGACCAGCATGCTCATGCTGGAGCAGTCTGCGCTGTCAGACTCTGCTTCCGACCGGAAAATCAATGTTACGAATCTGGTTATCGCGGGAGACCAACAGGATGCGTGGGGCAGGGGAGGAATAAGCAGCTTCGACCTTTCACTCAAGCTGGGTCAGCTGAACATAGAGACTACGCTGGCTCGGGAAATAGACGAGCTGTCCGCCAAGACCAATGGTTCCTATTCTCGCCTGAAATATGGCATCAATCGATTGCAGCGCCTGAGTCCGCCCAATCAATTTTTGTTCAAGCTGTCCGGTCAGGTTGCCGGTAATAATCTGGATTCAGCAGAGAAATTTTCCTTAGGCGGCAGCAAAGGTGTGCGCGCTTATCCGCAAGGCGAGGGAGTGGGCGACCAGGGCTATCTGATTAATTTGGAGGTAGCCCATGATTTTGCTGACACGCTGCAAGGCACAATGTTTTACGATATCGGAGCCATCAAGATCAACCGTGATCCGTACTCCTCAGAAAAAAATTCGCGCAAGTTGTCTGGTGCAGGCATAGGGTTTAATGCCCAGGTTGCTTCTACCCAGTTCAAGGCTGCGCTGGCATGGCGTATGGGCAGCGAAGAGCCCGCTTCCATTCCATCATCAGCGGTCACACCGGCCATTTTGTGGGTGCAGGCCAGCAAATCATTTTGAAGTGATGAACACGGTGACAGGTTTCTGAATTTAATGGTGGGCGATACTGGGTTCGAACCAGTGACCCCTGCCGTGTGAAGGCAGTGCTCTACCGCTGAGCTAACCGCCCATGTTCAGTTCTCCTTTCAAACAGGAAATAATTCGTAGGTCGGGGTTGAGCGTATGCGTTGGGGCTTCAGCCCCTTACGGCTACGGCCTACCCCTTGCGGGTGGTGCGTGGTTGTTGCCGCTTCAGCGGCTTTACAACCACGGCCTACCCCTTGCGGGTGTAACCCGACGCTTGTTATGTCGGGATGAATCCCGACCTACAAAATGTCTATATGAAATGGAATTTGTATATAAGGCCCAGAATTAAATCACACCACGAGTTTTCCAGTCAATTATCACTAGTGCAACTGGTTAGGTAGCGTAAAATACGCGTTCTCCATTCTGGCTTGAGACATGACCATACGCACACGCTTTGCGCCCAGCCCCACGGGTTACCTGCATATCGGCGGCGCCCGCACCGCTTTATTTTCCTGGGCATTTGCCCGCAAACATCACGGCATATTCATTCTGCGTATCGAAGATACCGATGTGCAACGTTCCACGCCACAAGCGGTGCAGGCGATCCTGGACGGGATGGCATGGCTGCAGCTGAATTATGATGAAGGCCCGCATTACCAGATGCAGCGCATCGGGCGCTATAAGGAAGTCATCCAGCATATGCTGGCGCAAGGCCTGGCCTATCATTGCTACACCTCACCCGAAGAACTGGAAGCATTGCGCGAAGCGCAACGCACGCGCGGTGAAAAACCCCGCTACGATGGGCGCTGGCGGCCGGAACCCGGCAAGGTGCTGCCGGGCATTCCGGCCGGAATAACACCGGTGGTGCGTTTCAAGAACCCAGCGCAAGGCATGGTGTCCTGGAAAGATTTGGTGAAAGGGGTAGTCGGCTTCAACAACAATGAGCTGGACGATTTGATCATTGCCCGCGCTGATGGCACACCCACTTATAATTTCTGCGTGGTCGTGGATGATTGGGACATGGGTATCACGCATGTGATACGCGGCGACGATCATGTCAACAATACCCCGCGCCAGATTAACATCCTGAAAGCGTTGGGCGCGACCGTGCCGCTGTATGCGCACCTGTCCATGATATTGGGGGATGACGGGCAAAAGCTGTCCAAGCGTCACGGCGCGGTCAGCGTGATGCAATACGATGAAAGCGGCTATCTGCCGGAGGCGATCATCAACTATCTGGCGCGGCTGGGATGGTCGCATGGCAATGAAGAGATTTTTTCAGTGGAACAATTTTGCACCTGGTTCGACCTCGACCATATCACGCCCTCTGCGGCCCAGTTCAACACTGAAAAACTGAATTGGCTGAACCAGCATTACCTCAAGCACAGCAGCAATGAACGCCTGGCGGCGCTGGTGCTGCCCCGTCTGCAAGCGCGCGGTGTCGCGGTCAGCGCTGAGCCGTTGCTGGAATCGGTGATGGGGCTCTACAAGGAGCGCGCGGTGACCCTGAATGATTTGGCCGATGCGGCTGTGGTGTTCTACGCTGATGTGCAGCCGTCGCGCGAATTGCTGGAGAGTCAGCTGTCGCCAGAAGCGTTACCCGCCATGCAGGAGTTGGCCCAGCGCTTGCATGGCGTGGCATGGGACGCGGCTGCGATAGGCGCGTTGATAAAAGAAATAGTCGGCAAGCACGGTTTGAAAATGCCCAAACTGGCGATGCCGCTACGGGTGATGCTGACCGGGCAAACCGAGACCCCGTCGGTGAATGCGGTCGTAGCATTGTTCCCGCGCGCGACTGTGTTGCAACGCATGGCGCGGCATCTGACCTGACTTGCTTTAGGTGACGCATGGATATTGTGTACTGATTCCTTTATCATACCGGGTTGGCGGGCCTCCCCGCATTGCATGGTGGTGAACCTGGTCAGGTCCGGAAGGAAGCAGCCATAGCCATTTACTGCAAGTGCCGGGGGCAAGGCTCGCCTCCCTATTTTTGCGGCAGTCCATTCATTTCAGGATATTAATTTGTCAGCAACTTCTGTCTTGGCGCGTAAATGGCGGCCCAAAACTTTCGCGCAACTGGCCGGGCAAGATCACGTCGTGCAGGCCTTGAGCAATGCGCTGGCGCAGAATCGTTTGCACCATGCCTACCTGTTCACCGGCACACGCGGGGTCGGCAAAACCACCATTGCCCGCATTTTCGCCAAAGCCCTGAATTGCTACACCGGCATAACCGCGACACCGTGCGGGATATGTGCCGCCTGCACCGAAATAGATACCGGGCGGTTTGTTGACCTGATTGAACTGGACGCGGCGTCCAACACCCAGGTGGACAATATGCGCGAGTTGCTGGAAGGCGCGTTATATCTGCCCACCAGCGGACGTTTCAAGATATATATCATCGATGAAGTGCATATGCTGTCCAAGTCAGCTTTCAATGCGATGCTGAAAACGCTGGAAGAGCCGCCCGCGCATGTCAAATTTATCCTGGCCACCACCGATCCGCAAAAAATTCCGGTTACGGTGCTGTCGCGGTGCCTGCAATTCAACCTCAAGCAATTGCCCCCGGCGTTAATACGTGCGCAGTTGCAGCAGGTGCTGGAGCAGGAAAATATTCCTTCCGAACCGGCCGCGCTGGCGTTGCTGGCGCGCGCAGCGCAAGGCAGCATGCGCGATGCATTGAGCCTGCTGGACCAGGCGATTGCATTCTCCGATTCCAGCGTGACTGAGGCCACGGTGCGCACTATGCTGGGCGCGATTGACCAAAGCTATTTGTACGATGTGCTGCAAGCTTTATCGGCGCGTGATGGCGTAGCGCTGTTGCGCATCGCCGATGATATGGCGCTGCGTAGCCTGTCTTTTGAGGCGGCCTTGCAGGATTTGGCCACCTTGCTGCATCGCGTCGCACTGGCTCAGACGGTGCCGCTGGCCATTGCCGATGATGAACCGGAACGTGACCGCTTGATGCTGCTGGCGCAGCAATTCAATGCTGAAGAAATTCAGTTGTTTTATCAAATCGCAATACACGGCCGCAATGAGGTTGATCTGGCACCCGATGAATATGCCGGTTTCACGATGACCTTGCTGCGCATGCTGGCCTTTATGCCGAGCACTGCGCTGGATTTATCCGGTAGTCAGCAGGCTACCCCACCGTTGCGTGCCAGCAGTACGCCACCGCAATATGCTGCGGCACCCCCAAAGCCAGCTATTACGCCCATTCCAGCCATGCCGCCAAACCCACAAAGCACACCGCAGAAATCAATCACCGGCACTTCTGCACCGCCTGATTGGGGCGTGCTGTTGGCCCAATTGAATGTGCAAGGCATGGCGCGCGAACTGGCCCGCCATTGCACGCTGGAAAGTTTTGTAGAGGGACGGCTGGCGCTGAATATTGCGCCTGCGCAAAAACAATTGCTGGCCAATAAAATTGCCCATGAAAAATTGCAGGCGGCTCTGGCCGATTATTTTGCCCAGCCGGTGCGGCTGGTGATCACGCTGGGTGAAACCCGCGCTGATACCCCGGCCGCAGTGGAACAGCAGCACAAGCAAACGCGCCAGCAGCAGGCCGCGCACGCTATCGCACAGGATACTTTTGTGCGTGATGCGCAAGCGCAGTTAGGCGTGCAGGTAACTGAAGAATCGATTAAACCCATATAAACCTTTTAGTGCAGGAGAAACCAACATGATGAAGGGCGGATTAGCCGGGATGATGAAACAAGCCCAGCAGATGCAGCACAACATGCAAAAGGCGCAGCAAGAGCTGGCCACAGTCGAGGTCGAAGGCCAGGCCGGTTCTGGCTTGGTCAAGGTCACCATGACCTGTGCCAACGAGGTGCGCCGCGTGTCACTGGATAGCAGCCTGCTGGCCGAAGACAAGGAAATGCTGGAAGACCTGATTGTAGCCGCGTTCAACGATGCGGTGAAACAGGCCGCCACCGTGACCCAGCAAAGGATGAGCGGTTTTACCGCAGGATTGAATCTGCCGCCGGGCATGAATCTTCCTTTCTGAACATGAACACAAAGCCCACATGAACGCACCTTCCGCTCTGGAAGATTTGATTGCCGCTTTACGCGCGTTGCCCGGCGTGGGTCCAAAATCTTCGCAACGCATGGCTTATCATTTGTTGCAGCGTGACAAGCCGGGTGCACAACGCCTGGCGCAGGCGCTCGATGTGGCGCTGGAAAATGTCCACCATTGCGCCAAATGCAATAATTTTTCCGAGCAGGAAATATGCGCGCTGTGCCGCTCGCCCAGGCGCGATGCCAGCTTGCTGTGCGTAGTGGAAATGCCGGCAGATTTGCTGATGATGGAGCAGGCACAATGCTATCGCGGCATGTATTTTGTGCTGATGGGACGGCTCTCTCCGCTGGATGGAATAGGCGCGCACGAGCTAAACCTGGAACGCTTGGTACGGCGCGCCCAGGAGCAGCCATGCGAAGTCATACTGGCCACCAATTTCACTGTCGAAGGGGATGCCACCGCGCATTATATTGCCACCTTGCTGTGCGCCCAGGGCATCAAGGTGACGCGCATTGCGCGCGGCTTGCCGGTGGGTGGCGAACTGGAATATGTGGATAGCGGCACACTGGCACAAGCCGTGCTGGAACGGCGTGAGGTGACAGGGTGATCGAGCAACCCGAACCCTCCGCGCTGACTGGCGAGCGCCTGCAAAAATTGCTGGCACAGGCCGGCTTGGGTTCGCGCCGGGCCATGGAAGAATGGATTAGTGCGGGCCGCGTGACATTGAATGGCGCGGTGGCCACGCTCGGCATGCGTGTCGTGGAAGGTGATGTAGTGCGCGTGGACAAGCGCCTGGTTCACCTTATAACCCACGGCAGCAGCCTGCCCCGGGTATTGCTGTACCACAAGCAGGAAGGCGAAATTGTCAGCCGCGATGACCCGGAAAAGCGCGCCAATGTTTTCGACAAATTGCCCAAATTGCGCGGCATGAAATGGGTGGCAATTGGCCGCCTGGATTTCAATACCAGCGGATTGCTGATTTTTACCACTTCCGGCGACCTGGCCAACCGCTTGATGCATCCGCGTTTTGAAGTAGAGCGCGAATATGCGGTACGCGTGCAGGGCAGCATGACTGAACTGCAGATGCGGCAGATGGTTAAAGAAGGCATCACGCTGGAAGATGGGCCGATAAAATTCGAGAAACTGCTGGATGAAGGAGGCGAAGGCTATAACCATTGGTACCGCTTGATGCTGAAAGAAGGGCGCAACCGCGTGGTGCGCCGTACGTTCGAAGCTTTGGGCCTGCCGGTAAGCCGTTTGATGCGCGTGCGTTACGGCATCATCAATCTGCCCCCCCGTTTGAAACGGGGCATGCTGGCCGAGCTGGGCCCAGGCGAAGTATCGGCCATCCTGAAATGGGCAGGCATGGAAACCCATCCGGCCAAGGAAACAGCTGATGAGTCAGAGCACAACCAGGCAGCAACCCCTGCCACAGAAACACAGCCCAAGCGCAAAAATGCTTCCGTGCAGGTTTCAACTGCACGCACCAAAGCGGGTTCGGCACCAGCGGGGCGGGCACCTCCTGCCCGCCCTGGCCGAAAATCCAAAGCTGGTACCCAGCGCTGAGCCATAAGATAGTCATGGCAGTCATGAGATGGTTTGAAAAAATGGACAGGGCTATACAATCCACACGTAAATATCAAACATTAACGTTACAATAGCGCACAGCCAAACACATTGGATTAAGGTCGAATGGAAGAAAGCGGCAAAAAAACCATAATATGCAGCGTATTGTTTCTGGATGTTGTGGAATATTCCAAAAAATCCGTTTCCGGGCAGATCGTCCTGAAAGAAGGGTTCAATGCCTTCCTGTCGATTGCAATCCGCGATGTACCCATTGATGACCGCATCATTCTGGATACCGGCGATGGCGCAGTAATCAGTTTCCTGGGAGACGTTGAAGATGCGCTGAAAGCAGCTTTGATCATGCGCGCAAGTCTGCTCTCGGCCGGCACCTGTATGGATCCGCCGTTGCTGGTGCGTATGGGCATCAACCTCGGCCCGGTACGCATGGTAAAAGATATTAATGGCCTGCCCAATATAGTCGGTGATGGCATTAATGTGGCGCAAAGAATCATGGGTTTCTCTGACCCCGGCCAGATCCTGGTTTCCCGTTCCTACTATGAAGCCGTTTCGCGCCTGTCGCAGGAATATGCCGGAATGTTCCATTACGAGGGGTCACGCACGGACAAGCATGTGCGCGAACATGAAGTTTATGCCATAGGATACCCCGGGGAATTTACCGCAACCCAGCATCGCATGGCGCTGGGTGGCCACCGTCACACAAATAATAAATTTGAACTCTGGCTATCCGTTGCCCGGTACTACAGCCGGATTGCATGGTTGCGGGTTGAGACATGGACCCGGCTGGCGCTGGTCACTTACCGCAATGCCACGGCACAGCAACGCGCGCTATACCTGCTTGCAATGACCGTACCATTGACCCTGCTGCTGGCGCTGGCAATAAAAATAGTACAACTAACCATCCAGCCTGCACCGGTAGTGCCAAGAGTCCAAACACAGGAGGGTTGGGTTGTCCAGTCAAATGCCGTGGACAAGGTAGCGGCAGAGGCTGCAACGGCAGCTAAATCGTTGTCGGCCAACCAGGAAAAAATACGCAAGCGAAGCGCGCGCACCCGCACCGTGGAAGAAACGACGGCCATCAATTCGGGCGCCCCCGCACGGGTAAGCCTTACTGTTACTCCTTGGGGCGAGATCTATCTCAATGGTAGAATGCAGGGAGTCAGTCCGCCCTTGACAGAGCTGGAAGTGGTGCCGGGAACGCACTTGATAGAAATTCGCAACACCACATTTCCGAAATACAGCCAGACCTTCCATGTCGATGCCAACGGCGTAATCAAGATAAAACACAAATTCAGTAACTAGGAGTTCAGATGCTGGGTGCCCGCAATATGTGGATTGGAATTTCAGTCGTGTTTTTAGTATCGGCTTGCAGCACATTGGGTGGGGGGGGAAACCGCGGTCATGCCGAAGAAGACTTGAGGCAAGCGATAAAAATTTATGAAGATGGCGATTATCCTACCGCGATTGTAATTTTGCAGCATGCGCTGCAGAACGGATTGCGCAGTAAATCCGACCAGGCGCGGGTATATAAATACCTGGCTTTCATCCATTGTGTTTCCGAACGCGAAAAACAATGCCGCGATTCATTCAGGAAAGCGTTTGAAATAGATCCTTCATTCAATCTGCAACCAGCAGAAGCGGGACATCCAGTATGGGGTCCGGTGTTCCGCAGCGTGCAAAGCAGCCGATCCACCAAATAACCACCAGACGATGATATAGCCATGATCAGCCAATTAGGAAGATATGAAATTATTGGCGAGTTGGGCCAGGGCGCGATGGGGGTCGTATATAAAGCCCGCGACCCGCTGATTGACCGCGTGGTTGCGATCAAGACCATCAACCTCAGTTTGGCGATGGACGAGAAGGAAGAATACGAGGGGCGGTTCTACCAGGAAGCCAAGGCGGCAGGGCGCTTGAGCCATCCCAATATTGTCACTATTTATGATGTCGGCAAAAGCGATGACATTGCCTACATCGCGATGGAATTTCTGGAGGGGCGCGAGCTGCGGGATATGCTCAATGACGCGCAGCGCATGCCGGTTGATGAAGTTCTGGCAGTTGCGATGCAAGTCGCGCGCGGGCTGGCATATGCGCATGAAAAAGGAGTGGTACACCGCGACGTCAAGCCATCCAACATCATGGTTGTGCACGAAGGGCATGCCAAGATAACGGATTTCGGCATTGCGCGTATGGCCTCGGCCGGGGTGCGTACCCAAACCGGTATGGTGCTCGGCTCGCCTAAATATATGTCGCCTGAACAGGTGATGGGCAAGCTGACCGACCAGCGCTCTGATATTTTTTCGCTGGGCGTAATGTTGTACGAAATGCTGACCGGCCAAGTGCCATTCATAGGCGAAAATGTGAATGCCATCATGTATCAAACCCTGAACGCGACACCTGTCGCGCCGGGCACGATGAACCCCGCCGTGCCTGACATGCTGAACTTTATAGTGGCCAAGGCGTTGGCCAAAGGGCTGGATAACCGGTACCAGAACGCCCAGGATTTCGCCAATGATTTGCGCGCCTGCCGCGATACTTTGCCGCGCTCGAGTGCCCCCGCCCCAGCAAATATTTCCACTCCTGCATCCAGCACTCAGCTGCCAAATTCAATACGTAGTGTGGGCCGGGAAGAAGCGGATGCGGATGAATCCAGGCCGGTGGCGACCATGGGTTTATCCGCTGCCTTTGATTCATTCAGTGCCACAATGAAATTAGCGGCATTGACCAACTCCAGCGAAGAAATCGAAGAGCTTTCCCGAACCTTAAAGATGGCCCGGCCCAATATGGCGGCAATTAACCAGGCTGCCCCTACCGTTGAGTTACCGTTCGCTGCCGCGCCCGGTTTGGCCCAAATACAGCCGACTACATCAGAAAAAAATGTCAGTGTGTTGCTGATTCTGATTGCTGTGCTGGTACTGACCGGGTTGGGCGCAATTTTTCTGTTACGTTGACCGCTGCAGCGCGGATGGCCTTTCATTAATATCGCCATGCAGCGCCAATTCAATTTTCATTCCTCTTATTATCTTGCGCTGGCGCTGGCTGTAATGCATGGCACTGCATGGGCATCGCTATTATTGCTGGCCTTGCCTGTGTGGGCGGACGCAGCATTGTTTGGTCTTTTAGCGGTCAGTTTTTGGCACCATTTAACACACCGGGTGTGGCTCGCTGCGCCGGTTTCTGCGGTGGCGTTGCAATTGGATGGAGACCGGATAATTGTTGTGGCGCGTGATGGTCGCCAGGTTGCCGGTAAAGTGTTACCGGACAGCATCATTGCGCCGTGGTTGACTATCGTAAATATCTTGCCTCAAGGTTCGAGACTTGTTCGCAGCGTGATTATTTTGCCAGATAGCCTAGTGGCAGATTCTTTCCGGCAGTTAAGAGTGAGCCTTAAATGGGACGGTTGAGCGCCCTAATTTTTTGTCGGGCTGAGTATGGTCGGGACTGCTTGTTGCAATGTATCCGGATAATCCTTGCTGTAATGCAGCCCGCGGCTCTCATATCGGGCCAATCCGCTTTGCACAATCAGGTCGGCGCTTAGCACCAGATTGCGCAGTTCCAGCAAGTCTGCAGTGACATGGAAATTAGTGTAGTACTCATTGATTTCTTCATGCAGTAATTTGATTCTGTGCTGCGCCCGCTGCAGGCGCTTGGTGGTGCGCACTATGCCGACATAGTCCCACATGAAGCGGCGCAGTTCGGCCCAGTTATGCGCGATGATGATTTCCTCGTCGGCATCGGTTACGCGGCTTTCGTCCCATTGCGGCAGCGGGATGAACGGGCTGGATGGTTTGGCCAGGATGTCAGCTGCGGCAGCTGCGGCAAACACCATGCATTCCAGCAAGGAATTACTGGCCAGCCGATTGGCGCCATGCAGGCCGGTGTGGGCAGTTTCGCCGACCGCATACAGGTTGGCCAGGTCAGTCCGCGCGTTCAGGTCAGTCATGATTCCGCCACAGGTGTAGTGCGCCGCCGGCACCACCGGTATCGGCTGGGTGGCAATATCTATACCCAACGCGATGCAGCGCGCATAAATGGTCGGAAAATGTTCCTGCAGAAACTCGCGCGGCTTGTGGGAAATATCAAGGTAAACACAATCCAGCCCGCGTTTTTTCATTTCAAAATCGATCGCGCGCGCGACGATATCGCGCGGGGCAAGTTCGGCGCGCTCATCATGCCACGGCATAAAGCGGCTGCCGTCGGGCAATTTCAGGATTCCGCCTTCACCGCGCACAGCCTCTGAAATCAAAAAGGATTTGGCATGCGGATGGTACAAACAGGTTGGATGGAACTGGATGAATTCCATGTTGGCTACACGGCATCCGGCGCGCCAGCCCATCGCAATGCCATCTCCAGTCGCCGTGTCCGGATTGGTGGTGTAAAGATAGACCTTGCCGGCGCCGCCTGTTGCGAGCACGGTATCATGAGCGGCTATCGTGGTAATTTCCCCGCTCAGGCTGTTAAGTGCATAAGCACCGTAACAGCGCGCGTCACCATACCCAAGCTTGTTACCGGTGATCAGGTCAATCGCAATGCTATGTTCCAGCAGCGTGATATTGGGGTGGGCGCGCGCTTTGGCAGCCAGCGTTTCCTGTACCGCATGGCCAGTGGCATCCGCAGCGTGAATGATGCGCCGGTGGCTATGTCCGCCTTCCCGGGTCAGGTGAAAACCGCTGTCAGTGCTGGTGTCGCGGGTGAACGGGACACCTTGGGCAATGAGCCAGTCTATGGCCGGTTTGGCATGTTCTATGACATAGCGGGTAGTGACCGGATTGCATAACCCGGCGCCGGCAGTCATGGTGTCCTGAATATGTTCCGCCAGGGAATCTTCTTGCGACAATACTCCGGCGATCCCGCCTTGCGCCCAGATACTGGCGCCGTCCAGCATGGTTTTCTTGGTAATGACGGCAACCTTCTTTTGCGGGGCAAGTTTGAGTGCCAGCGACAAACCGGCCAACCCGCTACCGATGATGAGCGTATCAAATTGCATCGGTTTGAATATCCATTAGGAGCATTAGGCGGAAAAACCAGAGAAAAATTTAAAATCAAACATCTACGACCGGATTTTCATCATGTTTGAACTATAGCAAATTTCTTCAAAAAACTGGATCAGAATTCCAATAAAGAAAGCAGTGAACTAATTTTGCTACCTTATGTCCATCCTCAAGTTACGGTAAATGGCTGACGCTTCAGGTTTATCCGGTTATACTAGGACGCAGCACAAGGCGAATTAACTAGGATAACAGGGAAAATGGGCGACAGGGAAGTCGATCAACAATTGGTTGAGCGTGCGCAACGGGGCGACAAGCATGCATTTGAGCTCCTGATTATAAAGTACCAGCGCAGGTTGGCCCGATTGATTTCACGTTTTGTCCGTGATGGGACTGAAGTAGAAGATGTGACGCAAGAGGCCTTCATCAAGGCATACAGGGCGTTACCCGGATTCCGCGGCGAGAGCGCGTTTTATACATGGCTTTACAGGATTGGGATCAATACCGCAAAAAATTATTTGCTGGCATTCAAAAGACGGGTTCCAACTACCACTATTTTTGATTCAGAAGAAGCAGAAGGCTTCGAGGAAGCCAGTTTGTTGCGGGAAGTTAACACTCCCGAAAACGAACTGATGAGCAAACAGGTAGTTAATGTAGTGAATTCATCACTGGAGCAGTTACCTGATGATTTACGGATTGCGCTCACCCTTCGCGAAATTGAAGGGTTGAGTTATGAAGAAATCGCAGATGTGATGAACTGCCCAATCGGTACCGTGCGTTCCAGAATTTTTCGGGCACGCGAGGCAATTGCTGAAAACTTACGCCCTCTATTGGGCACTAATGCAGACCACAGGTGGTAAATATGAAACAGGAAATTTCAACATTGATGGATGGCGAGCTGTTTGATGATGAGGCAGAAAATCTTTTCAATGCATTGAAGCGAAATCCCGCAGCACAAGAGCAATGGCATGTGTATCACCTGATAAGCGACGTCATGCAACAACATGGTCGGCTACATGCCGATATCGGCATATCAATGCATGAGCGGCTGGAAGCCGAACCCACTATACTTGCTCCGCGCGCCCGCACCGGCCAAAAAGTAAAATTGTTTGCCGTTTCCGCAGCTGCCTCGGTGATGGCGCTGACCCTGGTGGCATGGTTGTCGGTGCAGGTCGGTTCGGATACGGTTCCGCAAATGGCGGCAACCCAGCCCTCCGCGATACGAGCTGCCAATTTCCCCGGCAATGTTGGTATGAACGATTACCTGATGGCCCATCAAGAGTTTTCTCCCAGCGTCAATGTACAAGGGGCTGCCTCCTACGCGCGTACTGTGGCGGGTCAATAGTGCAAGCGGTACCTAGTCCAGCGGTATTGTTGGCCGCATTGCTGTTTGCTGTATCCAGCAGTGGATATGCTGCCCATCCAGTTGCCCGGAATAACTCAGTTGCCCAGAGTAGCCCAGTTGCCCAGAGTAATTTGGAGTGGCTGAAGGCCATGTCTTTTGCGGCCCATCAAATCGATTACACCGGTACCTTCGTTTACCAATATGGCAATCAAGTTGAAACTTCGCGGATTACCCATATCTCGGATCGGGATGGAGAGTATGGCAGGCTGGAGGGGTTGGATGGGGTAAGACGCGAAGTAATCCATAACAATGACCAGGTATGGAGCTATGTGGGTGATCGCCAGGTTAGCGTCGAAAAACGCCAGGGGCGGCGTTCCTTTCCTGCGCTGCTGCCAGAACAGTTGTCGCTGCTAAGTGAGAATTATCAAATCCGCAAGGTTGAGGAAGACAGAGTGGCGGGGTTTCCTACCTACGCCTTTATTTTTTTGCCACGGGATAATTTGCGTTATACCCATAAGTTATGGGCCCATACCGACTCCGGTTTGCTGCTCAAAGCGGCTGTGCTCGATGCCCGGGGTCGCCTTATTGAGCAGTATGCATTTACCCAATTGACCATAGGCGGAAACATCGACCGCAAGTGGATCACTCCGAACAAATCCATCAGTTACCATTCGCACCATCCCTATTCAGCATCCACTCCACCCCCTTCACCCCCTCCAGAAGAAAAACACTCCACGCGTGAAAGTGGCTGGCAGGTTGATTTGCTACCTCCGGGCTTCAAAAAAACAATGGAGATAAGCCGCCCGTTGCGCGGCAAGCAAGCGCCGGTTACGCATCTGGTTTTTTCTGACGGCTTGGCGGGAATTTCAGTTTTTATTGAGAACATAATGGGCAAACCGGAGGCCAGGATAGGTTTATCCAGTAAAGGTTTGCTCCAGGTTTACAGCAAAGTGAGCGGTCATAACCTGATAACAGTAGTGGGTGAAGTGCCACCCCGCACAGTAATGCAAATTGCCGATTCTGCCCGTTACCGGGGTCGTTGAGCGCAACGCACATGTTAAGAAATTCTTTCGTTGTAGCCCTGCTGTGGATTTTTTCGCAGCATTTATTGGCTGCTCAATTGCCTGATTTTACCGAGATGGTAGAAAAACAAGGCCCCGGAGTAGTTAATATCAGCACCACTCGAAGTATCAACAGCCAGTCATTATCCGGTTTGCCTAAGCCACATCGTGGCGAACCCTTCTCCGATTTTTTCCGCCGGTACGAGCAACCTGTTCCACGCGAGCAGGAGTCGCAATCACGCGGCTCGGGTTTTATTATCAGCGAGGATGGCTATGTCCTGACCAACGCCCACGTGGTCAGTGATGCCGGCGCAATCAGTGTGCGCCTCACAGATAAGCGTGAATTCAAGGCAAAGATTATAGGTACCGATAAACGTACCGACCTGGCTTTGCTCAAAATTGAAGCCCGCGGATTGCCAAAAATTGTGCAAGGTAATTCGAATGCGCTTAAGGTTGGCGAATGGGTCATTGCTATTGGCTCTCCGTTTGGCTTTGACAGCAGCGTTACGGCAGGCATTGTCAGTGCGAAAGGGCGTTCCTTGCCGCATGAAAGTTTTATCCCGTTCATTCAAACCGATGTTGCTATTAACCCGGGCAATTCCGGCGGGCCCTTGTTTAACATGAAGGGCGAAGTGGTGGGAATTAACTCCCAAATATATACCCGCACCGGTGGCTCGATGGGGCTGTCGTTCGCCATTCCTATTGATGTCGCGATGGATGTGGCCAACCAGTTGCGCGTTTCCGGCAAGGTAACGCGCGGCCGGATTGGCGTGGTGATACAGGAGCTGACGCTGGACTTGGCAGAATCATTCGGGCTCAACAAGGCCGCTGGCGCCTTGATTAGCAGCGTCGAAAAAGGCGGGCCGGCAGACAAAGCTGGCATTCAAGCCAGCGATGTCATTTTAAAGTTTGATGGCACCACCATTGCGTCTTCTTTCGACCTGCCGCGCATTGTCGGCGCCACACGACCCGGCACCAAGGTAACGGTAAGTCTGTGGCGCAAGGGGGCGGGCCACGAAGTTCAACTGATCCTGGGAGAAATGCCCGATGACGGCACGCAAGCCAACCTGCCAAATCACCAGGATAAAGCCGACGCAGGGGAAAGTTTTGCCCGGTTGGGTTTGGTACTGCGCGAATTGACTGATGAACAGAAGCAACAACTGAAGGTCGACAGTGGCCTGCTGGTGGAAGAAGTTAAAAGCGCTACCACCCGGGCAGAACTGGATCGTGGCGACATTCTTCTGGCGTTGGGGAATATTGAATTACAGACGCTTGACCAATTTAACGAAGCGCTGAAGCATGTGCCTAAAGGCCGCAGTATTGCCCTGTTAGTCCGGCGGGGAGAGGTGGTTTCGTACATTGCGATCAGGCTGGATGAAAAATAACAGCTGGTAACCTGCCCGCTGTAATCTGCGCCTGCGTACCCGGCCAAAATCAGCTAGAATCCGTCCCTTTTGCATTCTCGCCACATTAGGCGAGGTATGTTTTGGGGGCGTAGCCATACAGCATGCAGCATATCCGGAATTTTTCCATTATTGCCCACATTGACCACGGCAAATCCACGTTAGCCGACCGTATCATTCAATTATGCGGCGGTTTGTCCGACCGCGAAATGGAGGCGCAGGTACTGGATTCAATGGAATTGGAGCGCGAACGCGGGATTACCATCAAAGCCCAGACTGCAGCTTTGAATTACCAGGCACGCAATGGTCAGGTATACAACCTGAACCTGATAGACACGCCTGGGCATGTGGATTTTTCCTATGAAGTGTCGCGCTCGCTGTCAGCATGCGAGGGGGCGTTGCTGGTAGTCGATGCGTCGCAAGGGGTGGAAGCGCAAACCGTGGCTAACTGCTATACCGCGCTTGATTTGGGTGTTGAAGTCGTGCCGGTGTTGAACAAGATAGATTTGCCTTCCGCCAACCCGGAAAATGCGATTGCCGAGATTGAAGAAGTGATAGGCATTGACGCGCATGATGCCACACGCTGCTCAGCCAAGACTGGGGAGGGTGTGCAGGATGTGATAGAGGCCATGATCGCCAAGGTCCCGCCTCCTTCAGGTGACAGCAGCGCGCCGTTGCAGGCGCTGATCATCGATTCCTGGTTTGACAATTACGTCGGTGTCGTGATGCTGGTGCGGATATTTAATGGCGCGTTAAAACCCAAGGATAAAATTCTGTTGATGGCCACCGGCGCGCAACACTTGACCGAGCATGTCGGCGTGTTTACGCCCAAATCGCAGCCGCGCGGGGAATTGTCAGCCGGTCAGGTGGGGTTTGTCATTGCCGGCATCAAGGAGTTGAAAGCGGCCAAGGTTGGAGATACGGTTACGCTAGTGAACCGTCCTGCCGCCGTTGCCTTACCGGGGTTTAAAGAGGTACAGCCGCAGGTGTTCGCTGGGCTGTTCCCGGTTGAGTCCAACCAGTACGAAGCGTTGCGCGATTCGCTGGAAAAACTCAAGTTGAATGACGCGTCATTGCAATATGAGCCGGAAGTTTCGCAGGCGCTGGGCTTCGGCTTCCGCTGCGGTTTCCTCGGTTTGTTGCATATGGAAATTGTGCAGGAACGGCTGGAACGCGAATTTGACATGGACCTGATCACCACCGCGCCGACTGTGATTTACGAAGTGGTGCTGCGCGATGGCACCGTGCTGATGGTGGATAATCCATCCAAAATGCCCGATCCCTCAAAGATTGAAGAGATCCGCGAACCGATAGTCACAGTCAACCTGTACATGCCGCAGGAATATGTTGGTGCGGTGATTACGCTGTGCACCCAGAAACGCGGCATGCAGCTGGACATGAGCTACCATGGCAAACAAGTGCTGCTGGTGTATGAAATTCCGATGGCGGAAATTGTGCTGGATTTCTTTGACCGGTTGAAATCCATTTCGCGCGGATACGCGTCCATGGATTATGAGTTCAAGGAATACCGCGCGGCGGATGTAGTCAAGGTGGATATGCTGATCAACAGCGAAAAAGTGGATGCGCTGTCCATCATCCTGCACCGCAGCAACAGCCAGTTCCGCGGGCGTGAGGTGGCGGCCAAAATGCGCGAATTGATTCCGCGTCAGATGTTTGACGTGGCGATACAGGCGGCAATTGGCGCCAACATTATCTCGCGTGAAAACGTCAAGGCATTGCGCAAGAATGTGCTGGCGAAATGCTATGGTGGCGATATTTCGCGCAAACGCAAATTGCTGGAAAAGCAAAAGGCCGGCAAAAAACGCATGAAGCAGGTGGGCAATGTAGAAATTCCGCAGGAGGCATTTTTGGCGATCCTGCAAGTGGGCGATAAATAGCCCAATTCCACCACAACAATTCCCTCCCCTTCAAGGGGAGGGTTAGGGTGGGGATGGGGTAAAAGCTGGTGCAGCATAGTTAACCCCATCCCCATCCCACCCTTCCCCTTGAAGGGGAAGGAGGTCATGGCGTTTTACTATTTAGTAATAGAGTTAAATATTAAGAGTGGAACTTAAAATGGATTTTTCGTTAATCATGTTTGTCATGCTGCTGATTACCGGCAGCGTGTGGCTGCTGGATAAATTTTTGCTGCAGCGCTATCGTGCGGCGCAGGAAAAGGAGCCGTGGTGGACCGAATATTCCAAGAGTTTTTTTCCGGTGATTCTGGTGGTGTTCCTGTTGCGCTCCTTCCTGGTTGAGCCGTTCAAGATTCCATCCAGCTCAATGAGGCCGACCTTGGTGGTAGGTGATTTTATAGTCGTTAATAAATTTACCTACGGTATCCGCCTGCCAATACTGGGCACGAAACTGGTAGAAATCAACAATCCAAAACGGGGCGATGTGATGGTGTTCCATTTTCCGGAAGACCCGTCTACAGACTTTATCAAGCGCGTTGTCGGCTTGCCGGGCGATACGGTTGAATATCGCCACAAGGAATTATTCATAAATGGCGTATTGCAGGAACAGCTTCGTGATGGTGATTATAATTATGTCGAGTCGGCGTTGAATTTTGTGCATACCGAGCGATACAATGAAACCGTGACCGGGCATACGCATCCCATATTGGTAAACCCGGACGCGCCCAGTGTGCATCTGGGGGCGATAGCTGACTTCCCGCACCGTGAAAACTGCGAGTATTTCGCCGGCACGGTGCGTTGCTTGGTGCCGTCCGGACATTATTTCATGCTGGGCGATAACCGTGACAACAGCCGGGATAGCCGCTACTGGGGATTTGTGCCGGACCGACTGATAGTCGGCAAGGCCTTCATGATCTGGATGAATTTCAGCGACTTGAAACGCATAGGCTTATCCATTAACTAAGGAGGACTGGCAAATGGGAAAAACGGGCATGATGAAAATAAAACAGAGTCAATTGGGTGTATCCCTGTCTGGATTGTTGATATGGATTGTGATTCTGGTAATGGGCGGTATCTTTGCGATGAAGCTGATTCCCCCTTATGTCCAAAATGCGGAAATCAAGGATATTTTTAATGCCATCGCGCATGATCCAGAAATGCAAAATGCTCCCCTCAAGAATATCCGCGAATCGTTCGATAAACGGGCAATGATGAATAATATTACGGTTATCGAGGCCGCTGACCTTGAAATAGGCCGGGACGCGGGCGGGCTAGAGCTGGGCGCACGCTACCAGGTACTGTTGCCGCTGATGGGCAATGCCACGCTGGTGCTTGATTTTAATCCGACCAGCGCCGCTAATTAAGCTGATGAGCCGCGACGCACTGTGCCGTCAGCTCGGCCATGTTTTTACCCAACCGCAAATACTGCAACGTGCGCTTACCCACCGCAGCCATACCGCTGCGCATAATGAACGTCTGGAATTCCTGGGTGATAGTGTCCTTAACTGTGTAATCGCCAAGTATCTGTATGACACCTATCCGGCCCTGGATGAGGGTGAGCTGTCGCGCCTGCGCTCCAATCTGGTCAACCAGCAAACGCTGGTAACACTAGCGCAGCAACTGCAGCTCGGGGAGCTGTTGCTGTTGGGAGAGGGTGAACGCAAGAGTGCCGGTTTCCGCCGTCCCTCAATTCTCGCTGATGCGATGGAAGCGATATTTGCCGCGGTATTTCTGGATGCCGGGTTTGAAGTCGCGCAGCAGGTGATATTAAAACTGTACATCCCATTCATAGCCCAAGCCGATGCGCAATCACTGGGCAAGGATTATAAAACGTTGTTGCAGGAATACCTGCAAAGCAAACGGTTGGCGCTGCCCAAGTACACTGTCTTGACTACCCAGGGTGAAGCGCATGCCCAGCTGTTCCAGGTGGAATGCGAAATTGAACAATTGAAGTTATCCGCGCGCGGTGTAGGCGTGAGCCGCCGCAGCGCGGAACAGGTGGCAGCGGAAGCGGCTTATCGGCAAATAGAGGTACAGCAGTAGTGGAGACGCAGGATTTTCGTAGCGGTTTTATCGCAATTGTTGGACGCCCGAATGTAGGCAAATCCACATTGCTTAACCATCTGGTCGGCCAGAAAATCAGCATTACCTCGCGCAAGGCGCAAACTACCCGCCATCGCATTACCGGAATACGGACTGAAGAAAACGCGCAATTTGTGTTTGTGGATACGCCCGGCTTCCAGATGCAGCACCTGAATAAGCTGAACCGCGGGCTGAATCGCGTGGTCAGCAGCAGCATGCGTGATGTCAGTGTGGTGCTGTTTGTGCTGGAGGCGCGGCAGTATGATGAGCGCGACCAGCTGGTGCTGAAGCTATTGCCGCCAGAAATACCAGTCATCCTCGTCATCAACAAAATAGATTACCTGCAAGACAAAAGTGAGCTGCTGCCTTTTATCGAACGGCTATCCACCGAATTTAATTTTGCCGCCATCGTTCCAGTTAGCGCACGCCAAGATCAACAACTGGATACATTGCTGCAGGCCATCCGTAATTATTTGCCAATCGGCACTCCGATTTATGCGGCCGATGAGGTTACTGATCGCAATGAGCGTTTTCTGGCGGCGGAAATATTGCGCGAAAAAATATTCCGGCTTACTGGTGAAGAATTGCCTTATTCGGTCAGCGTGATTATTGAACAATTCAAACAGGAAGACAGCGGCTTGCGCCGCATTCATGCAGCGATACTGGTGGACAAGGAAGCGCATAAAGCCATGTTGATAGGCAAAAATGGCGAAAAGCTGAAAGAGATCGCTACCCAGGCGCGCCTCGATATGGAAAAAACGTTTGGCGCAAAAACTTTTCTTGAGGTATGGATAAAGGTGCGCAGTGGCTGGGCTGATGATGCGCGGGTGCTGAAATCACTGGGCTACGAATGACGGCCAGCAGGCAGCGCCAGGAAGAACAACCCGCGTTCGTGCTGCACAGTTATCCCTACCGTGAAACCAGCCTGGTGCTGGAAGTGTTCAGCCGCCAGCATGGCCGGGTTGCCTTGGTGGCACGCGGGGCGCGGCGTCCCCGCTCGGCATTGCGCGGGCTGTTGATGGGTTTCCAGCCATTGGCATTAAGCTGGTTTGGCAAGGGCGAATTGCGCACCTTGCACCGCGCCGAATGGATCGGCGGCCAGCCCCAGTTGCAGGGCAAGGCGCTGTTGTGCGGATTTTATTTGAATGAATTGTTGCTCAACCTGATGGGCCGCGACGACCCGCATGCGCATTTGTTCGACTATTATCAGCTTACGTTGCAGCGGCTGGCGCACGAACAGGACCATGCCGCCACGTTGCGCTGTTTTGAGAAACACATGTTGCAGGAGTTGGGCTATGCCCTGCTGTTAGAGAGGGAGGCGGATGGCCAGGAAATCCACGCTGCCACAACATATCAATATATTATTGAACGGGGTGCAGTGCGCGATACTGGCGATATTGCCGAGGGCTTGCCAGTAATGGGCAAAACATTGCAGGATATCGCGGCAGATGAATATAGTGATCCGGTCAGCGCCCAGCAAAGCAAGCAGTTGATGCGTATGCTGCTGAATCATTATCTGGCAGGAAAAACGTTGCATACGCGCGAACTGATCAAGGAGCTGCAAAAATTATGATGAAGCGTGAACCATGATAAAACTGGGGCTGAACATCGACCATGTCGCCACGCTGCGCCAAGTGCGCGGTACGCGCTATCCCAACGTGCTGCAGGCAGCGCTGATCGCCGAGGGCGCAGGCGCTGACGCGATTACGCTGCACCTGCGCGAAGACCGCCGCCATATCCAGGACAGGGATGTGGAGATCCTGCGCGACATGCTGCAAACCCGGATGAACCTGGAAAGCGCCATTACCGATGAGATGCTGGCGATAGCGTTGCGCATCAAGCCGCACGATGTTTGTTTCGTGCCGGAGCGGCGCGAAGAATTGACCACCGAAGGCGGGCTGGATGTGCTGAAATATTTTGACAGTGTAAAACGTGCTTGTGAGCGTTGTGCTGAGGCCGGTATTCGCGTCTCGTTATTTGTGGACGCTGATGAAAAACAACTGGACGCCGCCCGTGCGGCAGGCGCGCCAGTGGTCGAGATCCACACTGGAAAATACGCCGATGCCGCCAGCGTGCCGCAACAGGCTCAGGAACTGGCACGTATCCAGCGCGCAGCAGCGCATGCCCACGGCCTGGGTATGCAAGTCAATGCCGGTCATGGCCTGAACTACCACAATGTGCAGCCTATCGTGGCCATCCCCAATATCTGCGAGTTGAATATAGGCCATGCGATTATCGCCGAGGCACTATTCATCGGGCTGGAACAGGCAGTGAAAAAAATGAAAGCGCAGCTGGTAATGCCACCAGACCATAGCAAATGATTTTTGGCATAGGCACTGACATCGTTTCTTATAGCCGGATTTCAGGTTTGAATGAACGCTATGGCGAGCGTTTTGCGCAACGCATGCTGTCGGACATGGAATGGGCAAGCTATGCCGCCAGCGGCGATCCGGCACGCTTCCTGATGAAACGTTTTGTGGCCAAGGAAGCTTTCGCCAAGGCCATAGGCACCGGGTTTCGCTCCCAGGTAACCTTGCGCCGCATTCGTGTCGAACACGATGCGCTGGGCAAACCTTCGCTGGCTTTTGACGAAACGCTGGCCAAGTATGTGGCCGGGCTGGGGGTGACGCGCCATCATCTCAGCATCAGCGATGAACGCGACAGTGCAGTGGCCTTTGTTGTGCTGGAAACAAATTAGGGGGAACACATGGCACTCGGCCCGGTTATGCTGGACATTGCAGGCACCACGTTGACGGCGGAGGATGAAGCTCGTTTGCGCCATCCGCTGGTAGGCGGCGTGATTTTATTTTCCCGCAATTATCAGTCGCCGCGCCAGCTAACCGAACTGACCACCAGCATCCATCAGTTACGCACGCCGCCGTTGCTGATTGCGGTAGACCATGAAGGGGGCAGGGTACAACGCTTCCGCAGCGAATTTACCCGCATCCCGGCCATGCGCGAACTGGGAAAAATCTGGGATAGCCATCCGCAGCGTGCGCGCCATCTGGCGCAACATGTAGGATATGTGTTGGCCGGTGAATTGCGCGCCTGTGGCGTGGATTTCAGTTTTACGCCGGTGCTGGATGTGGACCACGGCCACAGCAGCGTGATTGGCGACCGCGCATTTCACGACAATCCGCAGGCCATTGCCGAACTCGCGCATAGCCTGTTGCTCGGACTCAGGCACGGCGGAATGTCGACAGTAGGCAAGCATTTCCCCGGCCATGGTTATGTGCGGGCCGATTCGCACTTGGACATTCCGGTGGACGAACGCGAATTTGTCGATATCGAACTCAGCGATTTAATTCCATTCCGGCAGATGGTCGATTACGGCCTGACCGCTGTGATGCCTGCGCACGTGATCTATCCCAAGGTAGATCCCCGGCCGGCTGGTTACTCGCCGGTATGGTTAAAAAATATTCTGCGTGGCCGACTGGGTTTTGAAGGCTGCATTTTCAGCGATGATTTGAGCATGGCCGGGGCGGCTGTGGCGGGCGGGGTGGTGCAACGCGCCGAGGCAGCACTTAACGCGGGTTGTGACATGGTGCTGGTATGCAACGATTCTGCCGCAGCCGATGAATTGCTTGGCGGCCTGAAATGGGACATGACCGCAAGCAGCATGATGCGCCTGGCACAGATGCGCGGGCGTCATCATGCTGAAACATTGGTGCAGTTACATGAACAGGGAGAATTCGTGAAGGCAGTACATGAGATTGCCACTATAGGATCAGGAACGGCAGAATTGCCGCTGGCTTAGAAACCGGATAAACGGCGGCTAATTAAAGACAACCGGAGTTTTAAGGGCGGACAACATAGGCATAATGCCACTGCAGAAATCAAACCGCAGCTGCATGAAATTTTTGATTTTGTCTTTATTATTTTCTAAATGCATTATGCCGCCAGGCGGAGAAAATAATCAGCCAAAAAATTCGGTTTTCAACTAGCACCAAGGGGGAAATATATGTACAAGCTTGTAAAATTTTCAGCTGTTTGCCTTACGTTGTTGGTTGTTGCTACAGCCGACGCGGCCGCCAAAAAAGTCGATCCTTATCTCCGTCCCATTCCGGTTCCCTATCCCGCCGATAATGTTCCAACCGCAGACCGTGTTGAACTAGGCAAAATGTTATTTTTCGATCCCCGGCTGTCCGGTTCGGAATGGATCAGCTGCGCCACCTGCCATAACCCGGCGCTGTCATGGTCTGACGGCCTGCCAACGATGATTGGCAATTCGATGGCCAAAGGCCATCGCAGTACACCTACCATTTTGAATACCGCCTACAACCAGACCCAGTTCTGGGATGGCCGCGCCAAGACCTTGGAAGAACAAGCGTTGGGGCCTATCCAGGCGCCGGGTGAAATGAACCAGGATTTAGCGGGCTTGGCCACACGTTTGGGCAAAATTGAAGGTTATCGCCAGATGTTCGACAAAGCCTATCCGAATGAAGGCATCACCGACAAAACCATTGCCAAGGCCATTGCCAGTTTTGAACGCACTGTGGTGTCGACAGAAGCCCCTTTTGACCGCTGGCGCAAGGGTGATAAAAACGCAATCAGCGTAGCTGCCCAACGCGGCTTCAAGCTGTTCGAAGGCAAGGCCGATTGCGTAGCTTGCCACCAGGGATTTAATTTTGCCGACGATGGATTCCACAACATCGGCTTGCCGCACCAGGATCATGACGTGGAAGACATGGGCCGTTTTGCCCACCGCAAGGTCAAGGTGAATAAAGGCGCCTTTAAAACTCCGACATTACGTGATGTCGAAATGACCGCACCCTATATGCATAATGGTGCCTATCCCACTTTAGACGAAGTGGTCGAACACTATAATAAAGGGGGAGTAAACCTGGAAAATCTGGATCCGAACATGAAGCCATTAAACCTGAACAGCCAGGAAAAAGCGGATATCGTAGCTTTCATGAAATCCTTAACCGGCAAAGCAATGGTGGTAACTGTCCCACGCTTGCCCGCCCGCTGAGCTATTGATACTTACCTAATTACATTAAAAGGAAAATAGGAGTCCCACTATGAAAAAATTTATGACACGTTTAACTTCAATGTTTCTCCTTACCGCCGTTAGCTCATTGGTTATCGCGGCTGATGAAGAGCCGGCAACGTACATCGTGGACCAGAAAGATAAACAATTCAGCATGAGCTATGTGAAGCTCAGGGTGGGCGGATCTATCGATTTCAGGAACAGCGACCCGTGGATGCACAATGTTTTTTCCTTGTCGGAAGTACAAAGCTTTGATTTAGGTTCCTATCCCAAACCGCAGGCGAAGCGGGTGGTGTTTGATAAAGTTGGGAAAGTCGATGTCGAATGCGCAATCCATCCGCAAATGCACATGGTAGTTGAGGTGGTAAAGTAAGCCAATGATGCGCTAAGACCAAATGAGGGTAGTTTGTTGTGGACGATCATCAATCCATCAAATACAGCTATTCCTCATTTGGATGCCACCTAATGTGAACTTGGTGTCGCTCCCGGGATTTGAATAGGCGACCTTTACTGTACCCATTTATGTTTAAACACCTAAGCATCAAATTCCGTTTAATATTTGTCATTGCATTCCTGTCAATCGGACTGCTTGGAATTGGTATGCTTGGTTTGGCTGGAATGAGCAAGACTAACGACGGTCTGCGCGACGTTTATCAGAACCGCGCCATCCCGCTGGGGCAATTGAAGCAGATTGAATTGCTGCTACAGCAGAACCGCTTTACCCTGACAGTTTACCTGGTTGCGCCACGGCCAGAAGTCCTGAGCAACAACACCGCGCGGATTGAAAATAACATTGCCGAAGTGTCTCAAATTCTCGATGCTTATAGGGCGACCGACCTGGTTCCCGAAGAACGGGAAGTGGCGGATAAATTCTCTGACGACTACAACCACTTTGTCACCCAAGGCTTACGCCCGGTAGTGGATGCCTGGAACACAGGCGAATTCAGGGTAGCTAATGGCATCATTGCCAATGCGATTAATAACCTTTACCGGCCGGTGTTGGCCGGGATTGATAAGCTTAGCCAAATGCAAATGGTGATAGCCAAGCAGAAATACGAACAGGCGCAGCAGCGCTATGAGCGGATACGCAACTTCTTTATTATCGCCATAGGCCTCGGTTTATTGTCGGCCATATGGATAGGTTTTGTGCTTATCCGCGCGATTGTACGTCCGCTAAATCGGGCAGTGGCGATTGCCCATGCGGTAGCGGCCGGCAACCTGACCAGCAAAATTCATTATGCTGCCCATGACGAAGCAGGCAGGCTGATGCAAGCATTAAAGGATATGAATGACAACCTGATCAAGCTGGTCGGGAATGTACGCTCCAGCGCAGATTCCATTGCGATAGCCTCGAAAGAGATTGCGGTGGGTGATAATGATTTATCCCAGCGCACCGAAGAACAAGCCAGCAGCCTGCAAGAAACCGCTTCTTCTATGGAAGAGCTCACTGCCACTGTCAAACAGAATGCGGAAAATGCCAATCAGGCCAATGAACTCGGTCTGGGGGCGCGCGATGTGGCAATAAAGGGCGGAGAAGTGGTCAGCAAGGTAGTCACCACGATGGCGTCCATTAATGAGTCATCCAAAAAAATTGAGGACATCATCAGCGTAATTGAAGGTATTGCGTTCCAGACCAACATCCTGGCCCTTAATGCGGCGGTGGAAGCTGCGCGCGCCGGCGAGCAGGGGCGTGGTTTTGCCGTAGTGGCGAATGAGGTACGGACTTTAGCCCAACGTACATCAGCGGCAGCCAAGGAGATCAAGGAACTGATCGGGGACTCGGTAAAAAGAGTGGCCGTAGGTACCCGGCTGGTTGACGAAGCGGGAAGGACCATGGAAGAAATTGTGACTGCGGTGAAGAGCGTCACCGAGATCATGGCTGATATATCAGCGGCTTCGTCCGAGCAAAGTGCTGGAATAGACCAGGTTAATAAAGCCATAACCCGCATGGATGAAGTCACGCAGCAAAACGCATCGCTGGTCGAACAAGTGGCTGCAGCGGCAGAATCCATGGAGGAAGAAGCGGAACGGTTGATCGATGCGGTGAGCGTATTCCAGCTGGCAGAAGAGAACCAGGGAAACATATCGCATCCGCATTTTACCTCGGCTGTGGCCAAGCTGGCGGCCACGCATAAAACACAGCAAGCGGGAGCAGGCCTGAGTAATAAATACAAAAGTCTACCCAAAAATTCCGGTGACTGGCGGGAATTCTGAATAGCATGCACGCTATACATAGTGACATAAATATCACCTCACAAAATCCGTTCGCCCTGAGCCTGTCGAAGGGCCAGAAGCTTGGAGCTGTGCCCAGGACCTGCATTCCATTTTTATGTTGCGTGATATAACAACGACGACATGAATACCTATCAAAGCCTCGCACGAATTATTCAGGTGGTTGCTGGCACCATTGCTTTATTTGTTTTTATTGCTATTCCCTCCGGATTTTTTTCAACTTCCTATCAATATGAAACTGCGGCGCTGCAAGCTGAAGCTAACCGCAGTGCCAACAGCATTTCCGAACTCATCGATGAAAATCCCGATACATGGCGTCTGGACAAGCGTCGGCTGGTGGTCACGCTGATCTTGAATTCATCGTTTACTGCAACCCACCGCAACCACGTTAGGGATGAGCAGGGTAACAGCATCGCTTTTATTCCGGTGGACCTGGACTGGCCGGTCGTTTCGCGCAGTGCGGTGTTGAGCGATGGCAACAAGGTTGCTGGCGAGGTGGAAGTTGCGAAAAGTTTGCGGCCGCTGGTCATTGCTACCGGCATTGTGGTACTGGTCAGTGTCCTGTTGGCGCTGGCAATTTATTTTGCACTCAAGATTTTACCGTTGCGCGCGTTAACCCGTGTCGCAAAAAATTTGGAAGAAGCCCAGCAATTGCTGCGTAGCGAAGTGCTGGCAAAAGAGCGGGCGTTGCTGGAAGCGCTGGATATCAGCAGTGCCATGCGCCATCAGGCTATGCATGATGGCCTGACCTCTTTGCCTAACCGGATTTTGCTGCATGACCGGTTGCAACAAGCGATTTTAATTGGCCAGCGCGAAAAGAAAGTATTGGCGCTGATTATGATGGACCTTGACCAATTCAAGGCTATCAATGACACGTTGGGCCACCATAGCGGCGATATGGTATTGCAGCAGGTAGCGAACCGCCTGCAACAAGTATTGCGCGGTTCCGATACTGTTGCGCGGCTGGGTGGCGATGAGTTTGCAATTTTGTTGACTGCGGTCAGTGGCCGGGAGGGGGTCGTCATCGCAGCCCAGAAAATCATTGAAACGATACGTCAGCCCCTGCTAATTGAGGGGCACACGTTGCATATCGGTGCCAGCTTGGGCATCGTTTTATTTCCTGAGCACGGCGACGACCCGGAAAAGCTGATGCGCAGCGCTGACGTAGCAATGTATAGCGCGAAGCGGGCCAGGACTGGCTTTGCAATTTATGACGCATCGCTGGATATACAAAGCTCCAGACTCGGGTTCCTGCAAAATGATTTGCAAGAGGCCATCGAGACCCATCAATTTGTGCTGCATTACCAGCCAAAAATTGACCTTGTCACTAACCGGATATCTGGCGTCGAAGCGTTGATTCGCTGGCAGCACCCCAAAGACGGCCTGGTGCTTCCGGACAACTTTATCCCGGTCGTGGAAAAGAATGGCTTGATCAAGCCGTTAACCCGTTTGGTGCTCAGGATGGCCTTGCAGCAGCTGACGGAATGGCAGAAACAGGGCACTCCACTTCCGATTGCAGTCAACATTTCCGCAATTAATTTGCAGGACCCGTCATTTCCCGACCAAGTCCTGGAAATTATGCGCGACTTTAACGTGCATCCCTCCTTGCTGGAAATGGAGATTACCGAAACTGCATTGATGCAAGACCCGCTGCATGCGATTGAAACGGTAAGGAGACTGTGTGCTATGGGCATCATCATTTCAATAGATGATTTTGGCACCGGTTACTCTTCGATGGCCTACCTGAAAAAACTGGTGGTGGCAAAAATCAAGGTCGACAAGTCATTCGTGATGGACATGATCAAAAATGAAAATGACAACATCATTGTCCGGTCCACAATTGACCTCGCCCATAATCTGGGCCTGACTGTGGTAGCTGAAGGAGTGGAGACTCAGGAAGCGCTAGACCGCCTGCGATCGCTTGGTTGTGATACAGCGCAGGGCTACCATATGGGACACCCTCTTTCAATTGACCAGTTGGATATATGGATTGCTGAGTCGAACTTTGGCTCGGCTAAACCATAAATCCGGAATTTTTATAAACCCAACCTCATATGTTGTTTTACTGGCTAACAATTTCCACGATGATAGGCAACATAAAATATATTAAGAATTGCCTTACCCCCAGCTTAATGCTGATTGTTATTGCATGCTCCACTTCATTGGCACAGGCTGATAATCAGGATGCAGAATTGCGTGAACAAGCCCTGGCATTATTCAAGCCCTTGCCTGATGGTGCGAATATGCAGTCAATGCCCTCTTCGGACAAAATGGTTGCTTTGGGGAGGGAGCTTTTTTTTGACAGGCGCATTTCGGCCAGCGGGTCTAAGGGTTGCGCAGATTGTCACCGGCCAAAATTCTACGGGACGAACGGTTCAGCTTTGCGGCTGCATGATGCGGGTAGCAGCAATCCAAACCACGATGTTCCCACTGTCTTGAATGCCTCCTGGAGTTTTGCACTTAACTGGTATGGCGACCAACCCAGCATTGAGAGCCAATCTATGATGTCGCTTGTTGCCGCAGCAGGCTTGGGGCATAAAGATACCGCCAGCGCCACGGAAAAAATACGTTCTATTCCCAAGTACAGAAAACTTTTCTCAGCGATTTTTTCAGACAACCCGGAGCCTGTCACCCCAGAAAATTGGGCTACGGTCATGGGTGCTTATCAGCGTACATTAAATACCCCCGCACCGTTTGATGCGTACCTTGCAGGCAATAACAAGGCCATCTCTGCAAACGCCAAAAAGGGCTTGAAAAGATTTATGGAGATAGGTTGTGTTGCCTGCCATAACGGTATCGCAATCGGCGGCAGCAGTTACCAGAAATTCGGGGTCTGGGAAGATTACTGGCCGCTTACCAAGAGCAGCCGGATTGATGAAGGCCGCTTCAATTTAACCAAAGACAACAATGACCTTTATGTGTTCAGGGTTGCCGGTCTCAGGAATGTTAGCAAAACTGCCCCGTATTTTCATGATGGTTCTGTTAAATCTTTGTCTGAGGCTGTGCGTATTATGGGCAAGATACAGCTTAGAAAAAAGATATCAAAAGCTGACGTTAAATATATTGTGGCTTTTCTGAATACGTTGACTGGAAAATTACCCAAATCTTTTTCTGGGCCATCATAAAATCAATGCAAGTATTGGATCGTTCATGTACTGTCGAACCGCATTCACTCGACAGGATGAAGGGTCGCGGAAATGTGCGGCGTTTTAACGTGAAATAAAATATTACAAGGGATTTCTTAATGAAAAGTTTCACAATCCAGGCATTGGCGGTGCTGTCCAGCCTATATTTCAATAACGCCTGGGGCATTGACACGTTGCAAGAGGTGCAGAGCCAACTCTCCAGACCCACTATCCGCGGCGGAGTCGTGTATAAAACTTATTGCGTGCTCTGCCATGGGTACGTGGCAGATGGTACAGCCAAAGCATCCAAATTATATGACGGCCTGTCTTTGGCGATCAAACCGATGCCTTCGAAGTATTATGAAAAGATCATCCGTGGCGGTGGGTCAGCAGTGGGCAAATCTGCTTATATGCCGTCTTGGCGAGACGAGTTGTCAAAAGAGCAAATACGGGATGTTGTTGCCTACCTGGGTGTTGTCCGCAATGCCGCATGGCGTGGGCACGTAGTGTTTAAAAACAATTGCATACTTTGCCACGGTATAAATGCGGATGGAAAAGGCCGGGCATCCACTCTATTGGACCCACCGCCGGCCAATCTGACACTGAGTGATAAAAATGATGAGTACAAAATCATGATCATCACGCTGGGGGGGGCCGCCATGGGTCGTTCAGAGGCGATGCCCGTCTGGGGGGAGCAACTATTGCAGCCCCAGGAAATTGAAGATGTGGTGGCTTACCTTAAAACCGTATTGGCCAACAAACCATGATTGCACAGCGGCTTTGAATGACCGGGCAATGTGCTCCCGTTGCCTGCGCGTATTCCTATCTGGGCACCTCTAAAAATCCAAACTCCGTCGCAATACTGCGTTGCTCAGAAATTTTTAACGCTTACATATCATATATATGCGGCGCGCTAAAAATTTCTTCGCGCCTTGTCTCGCTTAGGATTTTGAATTTCTAGAGGCGCCCATCTGCCGCTTGCCCAAACCAGCGATGGCGTAAAATGGACTTCGGTATATAGTTATAAACTGAAGCCCCCAATATAACTGGAACCTGGCGGATATAGATGAGATGCTTTGCCCAAGTTGCTGCCCGGTGTTGTGCGTCCTTTCTCAGCGACCCCCCTGGCTGCATTCCCGACACCTGCAATGACGCTATGACATGAACAAGCTACCGTTGCGTGTGCTGATAGCTAATGATTTACCAGGCGATGCGTTGCTGGTCACGCTGCACCTGCAGAAAAACTATACGCTCATCCCGCTACGCGTGGATAACGCCGACAACTTGCGCAAGGCGTTGCAAGGGGGTGAATGGGATGTAGTGCTTGCTGACCATACCCTGCTCCACCTGGATGTGTTTGCCATCCTGAAAATTGTGCAGCAAGACGGTCGCAACCTTCCATTTATCATCGTTTCCGGCAGCCCCAACGAAGACCTGGCTGCGGCAGCAATCAAGGCCGGTGCACATGATTATTTCCTTAAAGACAATTTGACCCGGCTGATTCCTGCCATCGAGCGCGAGCGCCAGGCGGCCCAAGCGCGTCGCACCCAGTTACAGTCTGAACAGAACTTTCGAGCTACTTTCAACCAGGCCAAAGTCGGCATTGCGCATATCGCAGTAGACGGGCATTTTTTACGCGTTAATCACAAATTGTGCCTGATCACAGGTTATTCCGAAGCAGAACTGCTGACCCGTAATTGTCAGAGCATTACTTATTTTGAAGATGTTTCCGACCATCTGGGCAGCATGTTGCAATTACTGGCGGGTGAAATTCCCACTTTTACTGCGGATGTGCGCTATGTGCGCAAGAATGGCTCGCTGGTGTGGGTGAACATTACCCAATCGGTCGCGCGCAGCATGGCGGGCGAAGCGGACTATTTGATTATGGTGGTGGAAGATATTACTTCGCGCAAGGAATCTGAAGCCCGGCACCGGCTGAACTCGCGGATACTGGACAGTATTAACGAAGGCATCATGGTGATGGGCGCCACTAAACTCATTGTGTCGGTCAACCCGGCTTTCTCGACCATCACCGGCTACGGAAAAAAAGAGGTCATAGGCAGGAATCCGCGCCTGCTGCATTCCGATTTGGTGGATGAGTCGTTTTATCAGGCGATGTGGCGCAGTATTCACGAAACGGGCCAGTGGCAGGGCGAGATGCTGGACCGGCGCAAGGATGGCGCCAGCTATATCAAGTGGCTAAGTATCAACACACTGAAATATGAAAACGGCGAAGTCAGCCATTATATTGCGGTTTTTTCCGATATCAGCGAACGCAAAACCGCCGAAGAACGCCTGACCTATATGGCGCAACATGATGTCCTGACCGGCCTGCCCAACCGCATGCTGCTGCAGGACCGCCTGACACAGGCGGTGGCCCATGCCGAGCGCGAACAACGAAAAGTGGCAGTCATGTTTCTCGACTTGGACCTGTTCAAGGATATCAACGACACGCTGGGCCACGCTATCGGTGACAAGCTGTTGCAGGAGATCGCCGACCGCATACGCAGCACGGCACGGGCCAGCGATACGGTGAGCCGGCAGGGTGGTGATGAATTTGTGATCATGTTGCCGGATATGGAGACTACTGACGCTGTTGCAGCTATCGCGGTCAAGCTGCTGGAAACCATTGCTGCCCCGTTATGGATAGATGGCAATGAAATCGCGGTTACTACCAGCATAGGCATCAGTGTCTTCCCGGAAGATGGACGCGATGGGAATTCGCTGATCAAGCAAGCCGACGCCGCCATGTACCAGGCCAAGAAAATAGGGCGTAACGCGTATGAGTTCTTTACCCCTGAAATGAACCAGCGCGCGCTGGAGCGCATGGCGGTTGAAAAGAAACTGCGCCATGCATTGGAGCGCCATGAATTTTATTTGCATTACCAGCCACAGGTCGATTTGCGCAGCGGTCGCATCATAGGTGCCGAGGCGTTATTGCGCTGGAACAATCCGGAAGCAGGAATTATCTTGCCTGGGCAATTTATTTCCCTCGCGGAAGAAAACGGCATGATCATCCCGATCGGCGAATGGGTGCTGCGCGAAGCCTGCCGCCAGAATCGGGCCTGGCGCGATCAGGGTTTGCCGGAAATTATCATGACGGTCAACCTGTCGGCAGTGCAGTTCCGCCAAAAAAACCTGGGTGATATGGTGATGTCCATTGTGCGCGATAGCGACCTGACACGATCCGGCCTGGAACTGGAAATCACTGAAAGCACCGTCATGCATGATGCAGATGCCGTCATCTTGCTGCTGGGCAAGCTCAAGGATTTGGGCGTGCGGCTGGCAGTAGATGATTTTGGCACCGGCTATTCCAGCCTGAGCCATCTCAAACGTTTTCCCATTGACAAGCTCAAGATTGACCAATCGTTCGTGCGCGATGTAATGGTGGATCCGGATAATGCGGCGATCACCAGCACTATCATCAGCATGGCGCGCAGCCTTAAATTGAAAGTCATAGCGGAAGGGGTAGAAACCGCCGATCAACTGGCTTTTCTGAAGAAACGCGAGTGCGACGAAATGCAGGGCTATTACTTCAGCAAGCCGATGCCCGCTGACCAAATTACCCACATGATGGCCTCCGGCCATGTGGTCACTGGCTCTGGCCAACGCTGGGGCGACGCGGGCGGGATGCATGACCAGTGGTCATATATGCCTCCTGATGCATCGCTCCATTGAACATATTCCAATTCCGGATAGAAACGATCACTGCGTTGGCTTCGTCTTCGGCTCCTAGCCGTACTAAATGTACTGTCTTCGTCGCCTTATCCTCGCCGCCTTGTGCTCCTTCCTATCCGGAATTGGAATAAACTGAAAAATGGTGGCGCAGTAGTTTGTTTTTGCCATTTAGCGAAGCCCTTGCGATAATCCACTATACCGGGCTGGCCCGGATCCCCTTGGTTCTTCAGATGAGCGAATTACAGATCGGCTTGCTGCTTATTGGCATCGCTGTAGTGGTAGCGGTGTATGCCTATAACGGGTGGCAACAGCGCCAATACCGGCGCAAGTTTGGCACGGCATTCCAGCAACGGCATGCTGATGTGCTATCGACTGGGGCGTCTGAAAAAACCATCCCGGAAAAATTAACCACCGCAGACGCAGCGGATCAAACCCCGGCAAACCCAGAGATACCTGCTTTCTCGGCAGCCGATGCAGCCAGTGAGCTATCGCCTGCCACTGCGCCAGACGATAACTGCGTGCTGCCGGATGCGGCCACCGATTACATCGCAACGCTCACGGTCAAGCGGCCGGTCAATGCCGATGCGCTGGCCAGGTTATGGAAGCAGCGCTTTGATTTCGGCAAAAATATTTACGTTTGCGGATTAAATGCCACCAGCGGCGCGTGGGAAAAGGTGATCGCCGAAGGCCGATATTCCTATTCACAATTTACGTTGGCGTTGCAATTAGTCAACCGGGCAGGGCCGGTCAGCGAGGGTAGACTGTCGGACTTTCGCGACCTGGTGCGCCAGATAGCGGTATCCCTGCAAGCCGAGGTGGTGTTGCCTGACGTGGCGCAAGCCGCCGCGCGCGCCCAACAACTGGATAAATTCTGTGCCGAAGTGGACCAGATGATAGGGCTGAATATTTTCCCTGCCGCCGGGCGCAAATTTTCCGCACGCGCAGTGCAGCAGGCAGCCGAGCAGCACGGGTTGCGGCTGCAGGCGGATGGTTCTTTTCACCTGCTCGATGAGCACGCAAATAGCCTGTTCCGGCTGGGCAATATTGATAACTCACCATTCCCGCACCTACCCTCGGAGGAGCAATGGCTGGACGGCGTGACTTTAGTCCTGGATTTGCCACACGTAGCCCAGCCGATACCGCGCTTTGACCAAATGACTGCCCTGGCAAAATTATTGGCCATCGACCTGGATGGGGTGGTGACGGATGACCGGCGCGCAACATTAAACCCGCATAGCATAGTGCTGATCCGCGAACAAATCGCCGCGATAGAAAGCAGCATTGCCGCCCAGGGACTGGCCCCAGGAAGCGCCCAGGCGCGCCGCTTGTTTTCCTGATGGATACTGCCAAACGTATCGCGCAGCTGCGTGCCGAAATCGAAAAACATAACCATCGCTATTATGTGCAGGATGCGCCGACCATTCCGGACGCGGAATATGACAAGCTGTTCCGCGAACTGCAAACCCTGGAACAACAACACCCGGAATTACTGACGCCTGATTCACCCACTCAACGGGTAGGCGGAAAAATTCTGGACACATTGGCGCCGGTCAAGCACGTGGTCCCCATGCTGTCGATCGAAACCGAAACTGACATCACAATAGCAGGCGCCTTTTCGTTCGATACAAAAATAAGAAAAAGATTGGGTTTGAATGATAGCGATGCGCCTGTTGAATATATCGCCGAGCTTAAATTTGACGGGCTGGCCATCAACCTGCGCTATGAAAAAGGCCAGCTGGTGCAGGCTGCGACCCGCGGAGATGGGGAAACCGGCGAAGATGTGACACACAACATCCGCACTATCCGGCAAATTCCGTTGCGGCTGAAAGGCCATGCGCCACAAGTGCTGGAAGTACGCGGCGAGGTTTACATGCGACGCGATGATTTTGTGCGGCTGAATGATGAGCTGCGCAACCGTGGCGAACAAACCTATGTGAATCCGCGCAACACCGTGGGTGGTACGGTGCGGCAGCTTGATTCCGGGCTGACTGCGCAACGCCCGCTGTCTTTCTTCTGTTATGGGGTGGGCGAGGTACAAGGCTGGCAATTGCCGCAGACGCACAGCAAAATCCTGGATGGGCTCGCCGGCTTTGGCTTGCCGGTATGTGCTGAACGGGTAATAGCAAAAGGCGCGGCGGAGCTGGCCGCTTTTCACCAGCGCATTGAAAAGCTCAGGCCCACTTTGCCGTTTGATATTGACGGCGTGGTATACAAGGTCAACCACATTGCGCTGCAACAACAACTGGGATTTCGCAGCCGCGATCCGTTCTGGGCGGTCGCGCATAAATTCAGGAGTGAAGAACAACTGACGCGAGTGCGCGGCATAGAAATACAAGTGGGCCGCACCGGCAAACTTACACCGGTGGCGAAACTGGAACCGGTATTTGTCGGCGGCACCACAGTCAGCAATGCCACACTTCACAATGAAGACGAAACGCGGCGCAAGGATGTGCGCACCGGTGATACCGTGATTGTGCGCCGTGCCGGTGATGTTATTCCGGAAGTGGTGAGTGTGGTGCTCGAGATGCGCCCGCCCAATGTTGGCGAGCCGTTCGAGCTGTTTAAATTGTTGCACGGAAAATGCCCGCAATGTGGCAGTACCATCGTGCGCGAAGATGGCGAGGCAGACTGGCGTTGCAGCGGCGGGTTGTACTGCCCGGCGCAACGCAAGCAGGCATTGCTGCATTTTGCCAGCCGCCGCGCGCTGGATATCGAAGGCCTGGGAGAGAAGCTGGTCGATCAATTGGTTGAACAAAAGTTGGTGCAGACACCGGCCGACCTGTATCGCCTAGACCTGCCCACATTATCCGGCCTGGAGCGCATGGGCGAAAAATCCGCCGAAAATCTGCTGGGCGCAATTACGCGCAGCAAGCAAACCACACTGGCCCGTTTTATCTATGCACTGGGCATACGCAATGTAGGCGAAGCCACCGCAAAAGAACTGGCACGCCATTTCGCCACACTGGAAAATCTGGTGGCGGCCGACGAGGCCCGCTTGCAACTAGTACCCGATGTCGGCGCTATTGTGGCGCAAAGCATCACCGCCTTTTTTGCCGAAGCGCATAATCGCGATGTCATCGCCCAATTGCTGCAATCCGGCGTGCATTGGCCGGAGCAAGCCGCACAAGCGGTGCAGGTATTGCCTTTAAGCGGCAAAACATTTGTGCTGACCGGAACGTTATCAATCAGCCGTGAGGATGCGAAATCACGACTGGAAGAATTAGGCGCGCGGGTCAGCGGCAGCGTGTCCGGTAAAACCGATTATGTAGTGGCCGGTGCCGATGCCGGCAGCAAACTTGCCAAGGCACAGCAGTTAAATGTTGCGATAATGGATGAACAGCAATTCCTGGAATTTTTAAACAACATAAAATAATCCCAGATTGCCCATTAGACCAGATTGTTCATTAGATAAGATCACGTCATTCCGGCGAAGGCCGGAATCCAGATGATTAAAAATGTCCCACGCAAGTGGGACAACATCATGGTTTTGTCCGCTTAGCGGTGTATTTTTAATTGCTGGATACCGGCCTTCGCCGGTATGACGGCCCTAATGGATTATCTGGGATAATAACTGGGTGGCTATTGAAGGAATTGGATGAAAATAACTAAAGCTGTTTTTCCGGTCGGCGGTATGGGCAGGCGTTTCCTGCCCGCCACCAAGGCCAGCCCCAAGGAAATGATGCCCATAGTCGATAAGCCGCTGATCCAGTATGCGGTGGAAGAGGCGGTGGCTGCCGGGATAACCGATCTGGTGTTTATCACCGGCCGCAACAAGCGTGCAATTGAAGACCATTTCGATACGGCTTATGAAGTGGAAGCAGAATTAACATCGCGCGGCAAGACCGAGCTGTTGCGCGCGGTGCAGGAAGTCATCCCGAAGCATGTCAAATGCATGTACATCCGCCAGTCGCAACCATTGGGCCTGGGCCATGCCGTGTTATGCGCACAGCCCATGGTGCGCGATGAACCGTTTGCCGTGATTCTGGCCGACGACTTGATCGACAGTGAAGTGCCGGTAATGAAACAGATGCTGGAAGTCTATGCGCGCCATGCTTGTTCCGTGCTGGGAGTACGCGATGTGCCGCGCGCGCAGACCGCGCAATACGGCATAGTCACAAGCAGCAAGCTGGAGCCCAAGTTGGAGAAAGTTCAGGCCATTGTCGAGAAACCGAGTCCGGCCAAGGCGCCTTCAACCCTGGCGGTGGTGGGGCGCTATGTGCTGACCCCGCGCATCTTCCATCATCTGGCGCAAGTGCAGCCGGATGAGCGCGGCGAAATCCAGTTGACCGACGGCATTTCGGCATTGCTGCTGGAAGAAAAACTGTTGGCCTATCACTTCGACGGAACACGTTATGATTGTGGATCCAAGCTCGGCTACCTGCAGGCCACTGTGGCCTTTGGCCTGAAGCACCCGGAGCTGAGTGATGGATTTTCCGCTTATTTGTCGACCCTGAAATGACATCAACGCCCCAACAAATCCGCGACATTCTGCAGCACGCCGAACTACTTCATGATGCCGTACAAGTGCAGGCAGCCGTGGCGCGCGTCGCGCAACAAATAAACTCGGTGCTGGCCGACCAGCATCCTGTGGTACTGTCGGTCATGGGCGGAGCCGTGGTATTTACCGGGCAATTGCTGCCGTTGTTAAATTTCCCGCTGGATTTTGACTATGTCCATGTGTCGCGCTATGGCAGCAATCAGCATGGCGGAGATTTAAACTGGAAAGTGGAACCGCGCGAAAATCTGGCCGGACGGGTGGTGCTGGTGCTGGATGATATTCTCGATGAAGGCGCGACCATGGCCGAAATCAAGCGGCGGGTTCTGGAGTTAGGCGCCACCGGGTTTTATAGTGCGGTGTTTGCCGATAAAATGAATGGCAAGACCAAGCCGATACGCGCTGATTTTGTTGGCATGGAATTACCGGATCGTTTTGTTTTTGGTTATGGTATGGACATAAAAGGGGCGTGGCGCAATTTGCCCGCGATTTACGCAATCAAGGAATGATGGATAAAAACAAATGTTAGCAATTATTGGTGGCACCGGCCTGACGCAGTTGGCCAATCTGAAAATTTCTCATCGGCAAGTGATGCGTTCACCTTTTGGCGAGCCATCTGGCGCGATTACGTTTGGCCAGTTGAGCAAACACGAAGTGATGTTTATCGCCCGCCATGGCTATGGCCACACAATACCGCCGCATCAGGTCAACTATCGCGCCAACCTGTGGGCCTTGCACCAGCAGGGTGCCAAGCGCGTGATCTCCGTTGCCGCAGTGGGCGGCATCCGTTCCGACCTGACACCGGGCACCCTGGTGTTGCCGGACCAGATTATCGATTACACCCACGGGCGTGAATTCACTTATTTTGATGGCCGCGAACACCCGGTCACGCATATTGATTTTACCCAGCCCTATAGCCAAAATCTGCGTGAACAAATTCTCGAAGCAGCCAAATTAGCCAAAGTGAAATGCAAGGACGGCGGAGTGTACGCCGCCACACAAGGCCCGCGTCTGGAAACGGCCGCCGAAATCAACCGGCTGGAACGTGATGGCGCCGACATGGTAGGCATGACCGGCATGCCAGAAGCCGCGCTGGCCAAGGAACTGGGCTTGGATTACGCCGCCATTGCAGTGGTGGTGAACTATGCTGCCGGACGCGGCAGCAGCCGCGACGGCGTACATCTGGAAACCCTGGCGGCAGTGGCACAACCGGCTATGGCCAGTGTGCGCAGTATTCTGGAATTTGTAGTGGAGCGCCATGTCGATTCCTAAAACTCATATTTCATCCCAACTGCTGCGTTGTGGAAAAAATTTCTTGCTTAACTCGTATGTGGCGGCTAAATTTTTCTCACGCCTTGCATTTGGGCGAACTCTAAATTTTAGGGAAACGCCGAACAAGTGTGAATTTGTCACTCCCGCGAAGGCGGGAGTCCAGTTAAATCAAAAAGCTGGATGCCCGCCTACGCGGGCATGACGGCTTAATCGGCGCTTCCTTGGATAAAAATGAATAGACCTGTGCTGAAAATGGGCGACCCGCTCCTATTGCGGGTCGCCGATAAAGTCCTTGATTTCGATACCCCGCAACTGCACGCCTTGCTGGATGACATGCGCGACACCATGCGCGCGCTGGATGGCGCCGGTCTAGCCGCACCGCAGATTGGCGTCAACCAACGCGTGGTCATTTTTGGCGTGGACCATAACCCGCGCTATCCCGATGCCGAAGTGGTGCCGCAAACCGTGCTGATTAATCCGGTCATCACGCCGCTGAATGAAGAAAAAGAAGACGGCTGGGAAGGGTGCCTGAGCGTGCCCGGCATGCGCGGACTGGTGCCACGCTTTGTAAATATTCGTTATCAAGGTCAGGACGAATACGGCGCGATGATAGACCGCACCGTCAGCGGATTCCATGCGCGCGTTGTGCAGCACGAGTGCGATCATCTGGACGGCATTTTATATCCGATGCGCATTCGGGATATGACGCAGTTTGGATTTACCGATACGTTGTTTCCGGGGCAGGAAATGCAGGATGAATAGTGGTGGCCTTGAAGACGGGCCCGAGCACCGCATTGTTTTGAGGCTAAGTCCGCTGTGTGCCAATAGCGGAAATCTGATGATAGGATTTCAAGGTGCTAGGGAAACGCAGATTAATTCAAAATTATCATCAGCGATCACCCGTGATTAAATTTCACGAGGATTTTAGCTCGTGAAATTATTGATTGCAGTTTGCGTTTGCGGCCTTATTTATTGACAAATCTGTCCACATTGAAAACCTGCAGAGGGTCTCGGGCAGTGCGCTTTTCTGGTGTGAACATAGGCACAATTACGCGAATTGGGAGTTGAATGGATACATTGAAGTTTGTAGGTATTTTGCTAGTAGCAATATTAGCGGGCTGCGGTGGTGGCTCCGGTTCTTCACCGGCAAACGTTTCTAATAGTTTTTCAATTGGAACGTTATCTCCGCAGTTCATCAACATGGTATTGCCAAAGCTAACAAGCACGTCAGGAAATAGTGTCGTGTCGTTGACAGCCTCATATACTGGTAATACTACAGACAATGTCTATGTGTTGATCGAAGATCCTGACAATATCGTCATAGCCGGGACAGTCATCGTCAATAACAATTCAACCGCAACACTTACCCTCTATTTGGATCAGAATGTTGCTCTTGGTACTTATACGCAGCCGATTAGAGTCCGCGCATGCAAAGACATAGCATGCGCAACCGAAATTGCCGGGTCGCCACAAACAATCCAGAAGAATATCGTAGTTTCTAACATTACGGTCAGTCCGTCGACCTTGAGTTTTACATCTTCCGCTGGCATGGCTCCATCGGCTCAATCTGTAACAGTAACTGTGCCAAGCGGCTTGAGCTTCTCTTACACCAACTTTGTCTATGTCGAGTACACGAGCCCAACAGGGTCGACGGGATTAATAGACGCACAAGATATATTTACCATTACAACGACAGCGTCGAGCATTCAATTGCAACCCAAAGCATATTATGAGGGACACTATGTGCTTCGATTGTACGTTTCATCAGTTGGATTTGAAGATGCAAGCTTGGTTATCACTTATGAAGTAGGCGCTGCGACAACACAAAACTTAACAGTCCTGACAACTTCGGCAACTCAATCGGGCACAGTGAATTCGAGCGCGGATATTCCGATATATATTCAAGTGATCGAAAATACAACGTTATCCGCGTTAAACATCGTTATAGTTTACGATCCGAGCATACCTCTACCTAGCGCATATCCGTATTGGCTGCGCTATTATGATTCAACTTCATTTACCGATGGTTCTGGGCCTGCCAATAATGGTAGGAACATGCGTTTTTTCGCGAACGCGTGTTTTTCAGCTTCCTTATCTTCCTGTCTTGCCGCTGGAACGTATAAGGCAAGCATCCTATTAACAAGCACTTCATTTGGATTTAGTAATACCTACACTATTCCGGTGACGTTTACCGTAAATTAATCCAGACTGATCCAAATTAAAAAATAACCGAGGGCGAGTCGAAATGGAAACGATAGTGAACTTTCCCCCAATTTTTATTTTGCAGGCGATTTATGCAGTTTTCCTGGCGTAGATTGCGAAGAGAAGGAGCATGAGCACGTATACGTGATTGCGTTTCTTATCCTGCTCGTTGGTATTTTATTCTCCATTTACGTTATTTAGTCGACCGTTCTATGGGCACTTGATTTCATCAACGAACTGCGAGCAGTGGAACGATGGGCAATCTGAAGTTCCCAAGAACCATGCAGAATCGATCTAACTGTACGTTGCACACTGACGGCTTTGCCGCCGGTTAACTCTAGCTTTGAACTTCCGCTTAGGAGAAAATCGACATTCCGGTTCGTGTCGTTAGCAGTAGTTCGAGTTTCCGAAATATCCATTCCTGACGTGAATAAACGAGCCCTTACGTTTTTTTGGGATGAACCATATCCACCGGTTTCACCCAACGTTCGAAATCCTTTTCCGTCACATACCCCAGAGCCACCGCCGCCTGCTTTAACGTGCAGTGGTCTTGATGCGCGCGTTTGGCTATTTCGGCGGCGCGGTCGTAGCCGATGTGGGGGGTGAGGGCGGTGACCAGCATCAGTGAACAATCCACCAAATGTGCAATGCGCTCAGGGTTGGCGGTGATGCCGCGCACGCAGTGCTCCTCAAAACTGGCCATGCCGTCTGCCAGCAGCCGCACGCTTTGCAGGAAATTATGGGCGATCAGCGGTTTGTAGACATTCAGTTCAAAATTGCCGGAGGCGCCACCGATGTTGATTGCGACATCGTTGCCGAACACTTGGCAACATAGCATGGTCAGCGCTTCGCATTGGGTCGGGTTGACTTTGCCGGGCATGATGGAGCTGCCCGGCTCATTTTCTGGAATGCTGAGTTCTCCCAGGCCAGAGCGTGGGCCGGAGGCCAGCCAGCGCACATCGTTGGCGATTTTCATCAGCACTGCGGCCAAGGTTTTAAGCGCGCCGTGCGCGGCCACCAGAGCATCATGCGCGGCCAGCGCGGCAAATTTATTGGCGGCGGTTTTAAACGGCGCGTCATGGCTGCGCGCCAGTTCTGCCGCGACGCGGTTGCCAAATTCAGGATGGGTATTTAACCCGGTGCCGACCGCAGTGCCACCGACTGCCAATTCTTGCAGCGGGGTCAGCGTAACCAGCAGCATGGCTTGCGCCAGTTCCAGTTGCGCCACATAGCCGGAAAATTCCTGGCCCAGCGTCAGCGGTGTGGCGTCCTGCAAATGCGTGCGGCCGATTTTTACAATGTCGGCAAATTCAGCCGATTTCGATTTCAGCGAGGCGCGCAACGTGAATAATGCCGGTAATAATTTTTGCCGGATGCCGACTACCGCAGCGACATGCATCGCGGTCGGAAAAATGTCATTGGATGACTGGCCCAGATTGACGTCATCATTTGGATGTATCTTGCAGGCTTTGCCACGCGTGCCGCCGAGCAATTCCGAAGCGCGGTTGGCGAGTACCTCGTTCAAGTTCATGTTGGTCTGCGTGCCTGAACCCGTTTGCCATACCGACAGCGGGAATTCTTCGTGATGCTGTCCGGCCAATATTTCATCCGCCGCCTGCATGATGGCCTTGGCCTTGTTCGCATCAAGTAACTTCAGGTCGCTGTTGACCTCAGCACATGCACGCTTGACCGAAGCCAATGCCTGGATCAGTTCGTCTGGCATGCGCTCGCTGGAGATATGGAAATGCTCCAGCGAGCGTTGCGTCTGCGCGCCCCACAGGCGATTGTCCGCAACTTCAATCGGGCCAAAGGTGTCACGCTCTGTTCTGGTGGTCATGGAGTTCCTTAACGTTGTATGACTACTTAAGGGTACCTCAAAAAATTCAAAATCCTGATGGAACTACTAGCCATTCCACTAGGTTGTCAAAAAACACCAACCAAGTGGCTGGTTATAAGCGAGACAAGGCGCGAGCAAAAAATTGCGACGTCGCATATGATGGATATGTAAGGAGCCATTTTTTGCGAGTAACGCCGTATCGCGACGGAGTTTGGATTTTTTTATTGTGATACCAGCTCGCGCAACACATACGGCAATATCCCGCCGTGGCGATAATAATCGACCTCAATGGGAGTGTCTATGCGCAGCAGCAGCCCCACCTGTTGCGTGCTGCCATCGCGGCGATGGATGGTCAGCGTCACGTCCTGTTGCGGTTTAAGGTTATCGCTAATGCCGGTCAGGTCGAAAGTTTCATCGCCCAGCAATTTAAGCGCGGCGGCATTATCTGCGCCCTTGAACTGTAACGGCAACACACCCATGCCGACCAAGTTGCTGCGGTGGATGCGCTCGTAACTTTTTGCGATCACTGCCTTGACGCCGAGCAGTTGTGTGCCTTTGGCTGCCCAGTCGCGGGATGAGCCGGTGCCGTATTCCTCGCCTGCGAATACAACAGTCGGTGTGCCGTCGGCAATATATTTCATCGCGGCATCATAAATCGGTATTTGCGTACCGTTATATAACGTATAGCCGCCTTCGGTGCGGCTGCCATCGGCGTTCACAGGCAGCATCAGATTCTTGATGCGCACGTTAGCGAACGTGCCGCGAATCATTACTTCATGGTTGCCGCGCCGTGCGCCATAACTATTAAAATCCTTGGCCGCGACGCCCTTTGCTTGCAGGTATTGTCCGGCCGGGCTAGTCACTTTGAAGCTGCCGGCCGGGCTGATGTGATCGGTGGTGACCGAGTCGCCGAAAATCGCCAGCGGCCGGGCTTGCATGATGTTGCCGATATGGCCGTTAGCCATGCTGATGCCATCAAAAAAAGGCGGGCGCGCAATGTAGGTCGAATCATCCCACTGGTACTGCTTGCCGCGGCTGGCAGCAATGCTATTCCATAGCGGCAGGTCGCTGGTCAGGTCGCCATAGAGTTTGCGGTACAGCGTCGGGGTCGCGGCAAATTTCATCATGGTCTGAATTTCTGCATTGCTGGGCCAGATGTCCTTCAGATAAACCGGCTGGCCATTTTTGCCGGTGCCCAGCGGTTCCGTATCCAGATTGATGTTGACCTTGCCGGCCAGCGCAAAAGCCACCACCAGCGGCGGGCTGGCCAGATAGTTGGCCTTGATGTTGGGGTGGATGCGCGCTTCGAAGTTGCGGTTGCCAGACAGAACTGCGGCCGCGATCAGATTGTTGCTGGTGATGGTTTCCTCGATCTTGGCATCCAGCGGGCCGGAATTGCCTATGCAGGTGGTGCAGCCATACCCTACCAGATGGAAACCCAGCTGCTCCAGATAAGTCATCAGCCCGGCATTGATCAGGTATTCGGTCACGACACGCGAGCCGGGGGCGAGCGATGTCTTGACATGCGCTTTCACTCGCAACCCTTTGCCCACCGCTTTTTTGGCCAGCAAGCCGGCCGCCAGCAGCACGCCGGGATTGGAAGTGTTGGTGCAGGAAGTAATCGCGGCTATCAGCACATCGCCATGGGCCAGCTGCACCATTTCGGGCATTTCTGCGCATTTGTCATACAGCACATCGGGTGTGGGGCGGTTATCCATCATCTCGATTTCAGTCGCGATGCTGGTGTTGCGCGTGCTTTGCGTGCCGGTTCCGACAGGCGCGGTTTTCGAGTCTTGCAAACCGCCGCCTTTGACCGGCAGGCATTCGCGCGTGTCAGCCAGCGGAAAAGCCGTGGCGTAGCGCTTGCCCAGCTTGTCAGCCGACTGGTTAAAACCGTTTTGTTCTACCGGCTGGCTGAATAAGGTGTTGAAGGATTCCTTCATGCTGGAAAGGGGGACGCGATCCTGCGGCCGCTTAGGCCCGGCCAATGATGGCTGGATGCTGCCCAGGTCTAGCTCCACCACACTGGTGTAATCAATGCTTCCCGCTTCAGGCATGCCATATAACCCTTGTGCCTTGAAATACGCTTGCATCGCATCGACCTCGTCATCACTGCGCCCGGTATAGCGCATGTAATCCATGGTCATGTCGTCCACCGGGAAAAAGCCCATCGTGGCACCGTATTCCGGCGCCATGTTGGCTATCGTGGCGCGGTCCGGCAACGCCAGTGCCGCCGCACCCTGGCCGAAAAATTCGACAAATTTGCCCACGACTTTATGTTTGCGCAGCAATTCGGTAACGGTTAATACCAGGTCGGTCGCCATCACGCCTTCGCGCAGCTTGCCACTGAGATGCACGCCGACCACATCGGGCGTCAGGAAATACACTGGCTGGCCCAACATGCCGGCTTCCGCCTCAATGCCGCCGACACCCCAGCCGACCACGCCTATGCCGTTGATCATGGTGGTGTGGGAATCGGTGCCGACCAGCGTGTCCGGATAATAGACGCCGTTATTATTCAGCACGCCGCGCGCCAAGTATTCCAGATTGACCTGATGCACGATGCCCACGCCGGGCGGCACGACTTTAAAGGTGTCGAACGCCTGCATGCCCCATTTCATGAATTTGTAGCGCTCGTTGTTGCGCTCGAATTCAATTGCCATGTTGAGCTGCAATGCGTCCGGGCGGTTGTAGTAATCCACCTGGATCGAGTGGTCCACCACTAGATTGACCGGCACCAGCGGCTCGATAATTTTTGGATCCTTGCCCAATTTTGCTGCGGCATCGCGCATTGCGGCAAGATCAGCCAGCAATGGCACGCCGGTAAAATCCTGCAACACGATGCGCGCCACGACAAATGGAATTTCTTCGGTGCGCGCCGCATTGGGCTGCCAGGCGGCCAGTTGCCGGATGTGCGCCTCGGTTATTTTTTTATCATCGTAATTGCGCAGCACCGTTTCCAGCACAATGCGGATCGAAACGGGCAAGCGCGATATTTTGCCTAGACCGGCTTTTTCCAGCGCTTGTAACGAATACAACGTGGCAGATTTGCCACTGGCCAGCGTGAAGGATTGACGGGCATTGAACAGGCTGTGCGAGGCAGTGGTGGGCGGCATGGCTATGGGTCCGAAAATTTTGTGTTCAGGGACGATGAACAACTAAAGGGGCAATTATAGCGAAGTGGGGCAAGCCGTGTGGAGTGAACCTGAAAAACGCAGAATGCATCGTGCGCACAGCGCACGCTACGGGGGCGAATGGCCCGTTCGTACTGAGCGTAGCGGCGGGGGATGAACAGGGGGAATTGTAAAAACGCCCCTGGCTGGGGCGCTAATTATTTGGCGACTTGCCGTTCGCGGATTTCGTCCAGCGTTTTGCAATCTATGCACAACGTGGCCGTGGGCCTTGCTTCCAGGCGGTTGAGGCCTATTTCCACGCCGCAATTTTCACAATAGCCATAGTCGCCGCTGTCTATCTTGGCCAGCATTTCATCTATCTTTTTAATCAGCTTGCGTTCGCGGTCGCGGTTGCGTAATTCCAGCGCCATATCGGACTCCTGGCTGGCGCGGTCGTTCGGGTCGGCGAACACGGTGGCCTCGTCCTGCATCGTGTGCACCGTGCGGTCGATTTCCTCCGACAGCTCGCCCTTCAGGCTCTCGAGGATCTTGCGGAAATGCGTGCGCTGCTTCGCATTCATGTATTCCTCGCCCTTCTTCG
>JANNQM010000051.1:0-2863 GCA_031400735.1 Gallionellaceae bacterium | reverse complement strand
GTCACCACAGCGAGGTCGATGTCGCGCTTGAGCAATCGGGTGATTTCGTCGAACGAAGCCAGGTCGGTCGGGTCTGTCATTCCCACCAGCAGCATGCCGTTGCGCTCTTCCAGCGCTACCGCACGAAAACGCCGCGCCTGGTTTTCAGGCAGTCTGCGGACGATATCAAGATTGACGTTATAGTACTTGAGGTTGATAAAGGGGATATTGAGCTGCTTGGCGAGCGCTTCGGAAATCTGTTCTTCGCTCACATAGCTGTTATCCACCAGTACGCGTCCCAGCTTGCGCCCTGTGCGCTTCTGCTGTTCCAGCGCGAAGCTCAGCTGCTCCATCGTAATCAGCTTCTGGGTTACCAGCAGATCGCCTAAGCGAATTTTTTCCGGACGTGCCATCGTATTTATTCCCCGCTTCAAAAATATTTTTCCGGCTGGCGGAACCTGATCACCGCGCCGTCCTTTCATGAGCCTTGCAAGAACTCAGGTATAATCATGCGCTTGCATGATAATCCTAACAGGATAAACTGAAAAGAATTTTGCGGATACTGTCACAGACCGCTCATACATACAATACAAAGGTGATTGAATTGATATCAGGCGCATTACGCATCACACCCGCAAGGCTTACTGTTGCACTATTTTTCTGCTCGCTGTTGATTCTGCAATCTGCCCGCGCAGTTGATGAAGCGCCTGCTGCCGCCAAGCCTGGAATATCAGACACCATCGCTGACGATTATCGCGGCTATTTCTCCAAAGACCGCCTCACCCGCCTGGGCATCGCCTTCGGCCTCGGCGCGGTAACGGCAAACTCCAATATCGACATGAATATCCGCAACTGGTATCAGGACAATGTACGCAGTGAGAGAACAAACTTCTGGTCCAGTGTCGAAGGCGATAATGCAGCCTTCCGCGCCAAGCTGTTTGGCGAAGGCAAATATATGGTGCCGGTAGCGCTGCTCGCCGCGAGCGTGAACCTGATGGACGAAGATACAGCGGTCGGCAACTGGGGCGCGAATGCCAGCCGCGCCTATATCGTGGGCCTGCCCGCAATGTGGGGTATGCAGTTTGCCACCGGTGCTGCACGCCCGAGCCATAACGCACCCTCTGGATCCGCCTGGCGCCCTTTCAATAACGATGGTTATGCACATGGTGTCAGCGGGCACTCGTTTGTCGGCACCGTGCCCTTCCTCACTATCGCCTACATGAACCCGGACAACGGCTGGGTGAAATATCCAGCCTACCTCGCCTCGATGGCTGCCGGCTTGTCGCGTATCAACGATGACGCACACTTCCCCTCGCAAGTAGTACTCGGCTGGTATATGGCATTTGAAGCAGTGGATACTGTTTTTGAAAATAACGGGAAAAAAGAAAAGGGCCTCGCCGTTGCCCCAATGGCCGGCCTCGATGGCTTTGGCCTGATGGCACATGCCGAATGGTAGGCAGTTATTGACGCCTGAATTAAAACTTGTCATTCACGCCTGCGCTGGAATGACGGGATTTAAAGCGAAAATGATAGGATTTAAATTTTTAGAGGCTCAATTATGGTAAAGACAGTACACGTCATTCTGTACGAGCCCGAGATCCCGCCCAACACCGGCAACATCATCCGTCTGTGCGCCAACACGGGCGCTCAACTGCATTTGATTCGTCCGCTGGGTTTTGAGCTGGATGACAAACAGTTACGCCGTGCCGGTTTGGATTACCACGAATACGCCGAGATGAAGGTGCATGACAACCTCGACGCCTGCCTGAAAACACTGCCTGAAGTGCGTCTGTTTGCCCTCACTACCAAGGCTTCCAGACATTTTCACGAGGCCAGTTTCAAAGCAGGTGACGCGCTGTTATTTGGCCCCGAGAGTCGCGGGCTGCCAACAGATGTATTGGATTCATTAATACCGGAACAGCGCCTGCGCTTGCCGATGATGCCGCAAAATCGCAGCCTGAATTTATCCAATTCTGTGGCAGTGGCAGTGTACGAGGTGTGGCGACAGTGCGGATTTTCGGGTGCGGTTTGATTGGTAAGCAGGGTGCATCCTACGCACCATGGTGCGCATGGCGCACCCTACACAGGGAATTCGCTATCAGGTACACGATTAAGCAGCTCTTCGACCGCGCTGGCGGCTTCCACCTGTTCGTAAAGGATACGGTAGACCGCTTCACATATCGGCATATCCACACCCAGCTTCTGCACTAATTGGTGAACCGCACGTACGCTATAAACGCCCTCCGCCACATGCCCCAGTTCGCGCAGGATGAAGGGCAGCGCATGTTGCTGAGCCAATAGCAGGCCAACCTTGCGGTTGCGCGACAGGTCGCCGGTGCAGGTCAAGATCAAATCCCCCACACCCGACAAGCCACCCAGCGTTTCCGCGCGTCCACCCAGCCGGATTCCCAGGCGGGTCATTTCAGACAGCCCACGGGTTAACAAGGCAGCACGGGTGTTATAGCCAAAACCCATACCGTCCGAAATACCTGCCGCGATGGCCAGTACATTTTTGACCGCCCCGCCCACTTCAACACCAACGATATCGCTGCTGGTGTATATGCGCAAACGTGGATTGTGCAGCTGGAGTGCCGCTTGCCGCGCAAACTCGAAATCATCCGATGCCAGTACCAGTGCTGTTGGCAGGCCATGCGCCACTTCCTGCGCAAAACTCGGCCCAGACAACACACCACGCGGAAAAGTTGGCGGCAATATTTCAGCCACTACCTGATGGGACAATAGCGCTGTTTCCGCTTCAAAGCCTTTGCATAACCAGATCACCGGAACCGGCACGGTCAACAAGGCAATTTTGCTTAAAGTATCGCGTAAGGCCGAGATCGGCACGGCAAGCACAATCATCTCAGTGTCAAGCAAAGCGGCGTCG
>JANNQM010000050.1:0-26623 GCA_031400735.1 Gallionellaceae bacterium | reverse complement strand
TCGCCAGCAGCGCCTGCGCGGTGCAGATGTTGGACGTGGCCTTATCGCGGCGTATATGTTGCTCGCGTGTTTGCAGCGCCATGCGCAGCGCCGGATTTCCGTCGGCATCTACCGACACGCCTATGATGCGGCCGGGGATCGAGCGTTTGTATTGTTCGCGGCAGGCAAAGTACGCTGCGTGTGGGCCACCGTAGCCCATAGGCACACCAAAGCGCTGGGTGTTGCCGACCACGACATCGGCGCCCCATTCGCCCGGCGGTGGCAGCAATACCAGACTTAAAATATCAGCCGCCACTGCAATCGACGTGCCGTTGGCTTTAGCTTTGCTGACAAAATCAGCGTAGTCATGCACAGTGCCGTCCACAGTCGGGTATTGCAGTAACGCGCCATAGATACTGCCATTCAGCGTGACTGTTTTAAAATCTCCGACCACCAGATTAATCCCCATCGGGCCGGACCGGGTTTTCAGCAAATCTATCGTTTGCGGATAACATTCGCCGGACACGAAAAATGTATTCGCACCCCGGTCTACGGCCTCGCGCGAGCGATTGCTGTACAGCATCGTCATCGCTTCGGCGGCGGCAGTTGCTTCATCCAGCAACGAGGCATTGGCGATTTCCATGCCGGTCAAATCCATGATCATGGTCTGGAAATTCAGCAACGCTTCCAGGCGACCTTGGGCAATCTCGGCCTGGTAAGGCGTGTACGCGGTATACCAGCCGGGGTTTTCCAGAATGTTGCGCTGCGTCACCGGCGGCACGATAGTGTTGTAATAGCCCAACCCAATATAGGTTTTGAAAACCTTGTTCTTGGCCGCAATGCCGCGCAAATGTTTGTGGTACTGATATTCAGTCAGCGCCGCGGGCAGGCCCAATGGTTTTTTTAAACGGATGGCGGACGGAATTGTCTGACTAATCAATTCATCAACCGAGCGCACACCAATTTTTTTCAGCATCGCAGTGATGTCGTTGTCACGCGGGCCGTTGTGGCGATTTACAAATTTGTCTGTGTTCATCATTTTAGGATCGAGGATTGAGGATCAAGGATTGAGTTAAAAGCAGTGCCGGGTTTTCCCCGATCCTCGCTCCTCGATCCTCAATCCTGTTTTTTTAATGTGCTTCGCTATCTACATGCGCCTGATATGCTTTTGCATCCATCAAGCCGTTGATATCAGCCGCGTTGTCCGGTTTGAGTTTAAACATCCATGCGTTGTAAGGGTCGCTGTTTATTGCTTCCGGAGTTTTATCCAGCTCAGCATTGACCGCAACGACCGCACCGGAAATGGGTGCATACACATCGGAGGCGGCCTTGACTGACTCAACCACGGCGCATTCTTCGCCGGCTTTCAGTTTGCGTCCAACGGGCGGGCATTCAACAAACACCATGTCGCCCAGCAACTCCTGGGCATGGTCGGTAATGCCTATCGTGGCTGTGCCATCCGCTTCCACTTTGACCCACTCGTGGGAGGTGGTGTATTTAAGGTTGCCTGGGTTGCTCATGGGTGTTCTCCAAATAATTAACAATTCCATCGTAGGTCGGGATTCATCCCGACGAGCTGTCGGGTTATACCCGCAAGGGGTAGGCCGTAGCTGTAAGGGGCTAAAGCCCCAACATCTACGCACATACCCGACCTACATTTAAATTAAACCTTTGCCATTACGTGCAAACGGATACTTCACTACTTTTGCGGCCAGCATTTTATCCCTGATCGCCACTTGAACGGTATCACCTATTGGCACCTCTCTTGGCACGCGCGCCAACGCAATCGATTTTTCAAGTGTAGGCGAAAATGTGCCACTGGTAATTTCTCCTATGCCCTGAGCACAATGAACTTGCTGATGGCCGCGCAGCACGCCCTTATCCAGCAGCACCAGTCCAACCATTTTGCGGGTCGGCTGATTCGCCAGCAGTGCCCCCTTGCCAATAAAATCGCGCTCACTTTTCAGGTCTACCGTCCAAGCCAGGCCAGCTTCCAGCGGATTGATATTTTCGTCCATATCTTGTCCGTACAGGTTCATGCCGGCCTCCAGCCGCAGCGTATCGCGCGCACCCAAACCGATAGGTGCCACGCCTGCCTGGTGCAAGGCTTTCCACAGCGACTCCACCAGAGTGGCAGGCAGGATAATTTCAAATCCCTCTTCGCCGGTATAGCCGGTACGTGCCACAAAATAATCACCACAGTCCGCAGCCTGAAAAACCTGCAAGCCTTCGGTCGCTGATTTCACTTGCGGCAATACCTGCCATACCTTGGCATGGGCATTCGGCCCCTGGACTGCCACCATAGCCAAGTCATTGCGTGGAATGATCTTTAATTGCGGCGCATGGGTTTTGGCCTGTTCCTGCATCCACGCAATATCCTTATCTGCCGTGCCGGCATTGACGACTAACCTGAACCAGTCTTCGCGCATGAAATATACGATAAGATCGTCTATCACGCCGCCATTTGTACGTAACATGCACGAATAGAGTGCCTTCCCGGAAGTTTGCAGTTTATCTACATTATTTGCCAGCAAATACCGTAAAAAAGCGCGCACTCCCGCGCCGTGGATATCCACGGTACGCATATGCGATACATCAAACATGCCACTATCACGGCGCACCTGATGGTGCTCATCTATTTGTGAGCCATAATTGACTGGCATATCCCAGCCGCCGAAATCCACCATTTTTGCGCCCATGGCGCGGTGAGCGGCATTAAGCGGGGTTTGTTTGAGTGACATATATTTTGTTCTTTCAGAAAACCATTCAGTGCAACCTAAAAATTTAGTCGCCACCAAATAAAAAAGACGAAGCAGATCAACTCTGCTTCGCCCATCTGTCCTTGATACCTGAGAGATTACGACTATAGTCGGGTGCCCCTTCGGTGGCTGATTATACAGCGCTCTCCAGATTTGCCTGTACCAACGGTTCGTGAGCCTGAGCGGTTGCGGGTGTTGCGCCTTCGGCGGTGCGCAGCCTGTTTCAGGCTGGCACGCTCTCCCAATTGGTCTTAACGGCGGGACGAACTATACCGGAATAATGGGTAATACGGCAAATCAAGGATAAACAGTGTAAGAGCAGAGTTGTAATGTCCCCTCTGACACTACAGAGTTCATCGAAGTAAATGAGCTACGGGCGAACGCTGCGAAATGTTCGGCAAGCTTGCGGTCAATAGGCCCAACTCATGCCTGCCATGAGCTGCGTGCGCACATAATCGTAACGCAGGTCGGTAGATTGCTGGCTGTCGTAGACCAGCTCAGTCCAGAGCGTGGTGTTCTTGGTCTGCGCCATCTCCGCCCTGACCTTCAGATCATTCCCGCTATAGGTTTTCGCTCCCATCCCCGCAACGTCAAAGGCGAACCCGTTCGGATAATCCCGCGCCCAATGGTGCAACCCCAACCGGGTCTTGAAGACGCCCTGCTCGAACACCAGGCGCGCGCCATATCTGTCTTCGCTGTAGTCGCCGTAACCCATATGGCTGTCGCTTCGCAGCGTGCGGCCATAGTCCAGGTATAGCAACCAGGCATCTGATATCCGGTTGCGCAACGTGGCGCCTGCCGCGTTATAGGAATACTGCAGTAGCGGGTTGGCGCTGCTATATACACCCTGCGCGTCGCGCGCATGCCTATCGGAATAATCACGCACCGAATGATCGAAGGACAGGTTCAGGTTGGTTTTGGAAGCCACCGGAAAGCTGGCATCGGCGCCCAGTTTGTAATAGGTATGATCCATTTGCGCCACGACAACCGGATCTTCATAGTCGTTATCCGTATACAGTCCGCTGAAACCGTAATCGATTTTTCCAATTCTGTGTTTGTATTCCGCCTCGAGGCCGATGTTGGTATAACTGTAGCGGCCGGATATGTCAGTGCTGCTCAGGGTCGTGGTCTTGCCCAGACCGGAGTCATGGTCGACGTAAACCTGCTTGTGCTTGCTGAGCAATGCGCCGACATAAAACGTGTCTTCCGATTTCTCCTTGCGCGCCAGGACATGCTCTGTTCCGCCATGCAGCGCCACATTGTATTCGTTGGCGTTGCTCAGGCCGGAGCCGAGATAGAAACTCCCGTCAGCCTTGGCCGAACCGAGCAGCCGGTTATCCTGGCCGCGGTTTTTTACCGCATCCACTTTTATTTTGTAGGGAACAAAAAATCCGGATTCCGCCTTGGGAACCACAAGCGGGTTCGATCCCAGGGCGTAATCGATATAGGGATTACGCGGCGCCTGATAGGCGTTGCTGTCGTAGCCAAGGCCGGTCTCGGCGGACCACGTGATATTGCTATTCTCTACGATGGGTGCCGACTTGGGCGCGCTCGCTGCAAACGCCATGGCAGGCAGGAACATCGCAACCATGAATAGCGCCGGGTTGAAAAGAATATTTTTTCGCATGTTGAATAACTCCTGTAGTAGTTGATGATAGTGCTGGTTATTAAAGTCCTTCAAACTTCTGAATCTCTGCGTCGACCCCGCGCAGTTTCGGATCGAGCTGTCTGGCCTTGTCCAGCTCGGCGCGGGCATCGCTTGCGCGTCCGGCCTGGCGCAATGCGCGCGCAAGCTCAAGCCGCAGTCGCGCATCAGCGGGATCGGCGGCAACGGCATTCTCGAGAACCCTGACTGCCTCGTTATCTTGCTTGTCCAGCAGCAGCGCCCGACTCAGGAATCGCAGCGTCTTGGTGTTGCTCGGGTCGAGAGTAGCGGCCTGGCGCAACGCCGCTGCCGCTTCGGCGGGCTGGCGATTCTCGATGTAAGCGCTGCCCAGATTGAACCACGCCAGTGCATAAGTCTCGTCGCGCGCCAGGATAGCCCGATACAGCCGGATCGCCTCCTGGTACTCCTTGCGCCTTGCGTGACGCACCGCCAAGTTGAGCTGGGCCTGATGGTAATCCGGCTGGATGCTCAACGCCTTGCGATAAGCATCCATCGCTTCCTTTTCTCTGTCTGCTGCGGCGTAGATTACACCGAGATTGAACCATGCCTGTTCGTAATCAGCCCGCAGGCGCACTGCCGACTTAAAGGCTTTTTCGGCGTGATCGTTTTTCTTCTGGCGCAAATAGGTGACGCCTATGTTGTACCATGCCTCGGGATAATCCCGCCGCACCTTTAACGCCGCTTCATAGGCGGCAAGCGCCGCCGCGTAATCGTTTTTGGCGGCATGGGTCAGGCCGAGGTTGAGCAGCGCCTCCGGGTAACTGCCGGAAGCCTTCTTCAGCGCCAGCTTGTATTCACCGATCGCCTTGTCGTAGTCCTTCTCGCCGTATGCTATTCGGCCCAGGTTGAAATGGGCGTCTGCGCGTGTAGGGTCGTGCTGCAACAGCCACTCGAATTCGGCGCGCGCATCCGCCCAGCGTTTGTCGTTCAACAACATCAGGCCAAGATTTGTATGTGCCCGTGCATACTCGGGATCGAACTGGATCGCCTGGCGCAAAGCCTGCTCCGCATCACGCCGCTTGTGCTGGGCATTCAGCAGCGATGCCATATTGACCAGCGCCGGCGAGTAATTCGGCATGAGCTCCAGTATCTTGCGGTATTCCTTTAACGCACGCGCCTGTCCTTCCGCAGTGTCCGGTTCAAGCGTCGCGAGTGCTACACGCGGTTCCGGGTCGCCGGGTCGCAAGCGGATCGCCGCCGCGAATGCATTCGCGGCTTCGGCTGACTGTCCCAATGCACGCCGCGCCAGTCCCAGGCTGTATAGCGCCCGCGCCTTGCGCTCGCCGCCGGTCAGCTGTGCGGCCTGCTCCAGCGCCGTCGCACCGGCCGTGTTGTCGCCCTGCCTGACCAGCAGGATCGCCAGGTTGTACTGTCCCTCGAAGTGGGCGGGCTGCCTGGCCAGCAGCGCGCGATAGCCGTCGATCGCCTCGTGGTTGCGCCCGCTGCGGGAAAGCGCCAGCGCGCGGTTGAACAATGCGCTGGTATCCACTGGACTGGTGTTGACCGCCTGATTGAAATGATCCAGCGCGCGCATCACATCGCCCTTCTTCAGATACAGAACACCGAGATCGTTGAGTGCACGCGAGCTGTGCTGTTTTACCAGAATGCCCTGGTAAATCCGCTCGGCCTCTGCCCATTTTCCCTGAGCCATCAACGCGACAGCGCGCGCCTGCTCAGGCTCCGACACGGCGGACACGATGGGATCGGGTTCGATTTGGGCGACTGCGGTTTCGCCATCCGCTATCGATACAGGTGCCACCGGCTGGATATCGATGACAGTCACCTTGTTGGCATCGTATTCGGCGCGGAACTGCACGTACAACAGCAACACGAACAGACCCAGGATCACGATGATCACTGGCACGAAGCTTTCGCGGAACAGCCGCATCCATTGTGCAGCGCTATACATGGCGACAGAAATTGTAGCGAGCGATTCGCATGCTGGGGAGGCCGGAGCACAGCGCCCGGAGTGCACACATCAGTACATGAGGAGCGCGAGCACCGCCCTCCCCAGCATGCGAATCGCGCAGTAGATTTATGTCGCTATGTATAACCATCGTGCGCGACCTCGTTGGTTATATCCTGCAGTATCGGCAGCATGCCGCGCTCGTTCACGTTCTGTATCTCCAGTCCGGGCCGCACATTGATCTCGAGCAGTTGCGGGCCGTCCGGCGCAATCGAAATATCCACGCCCAGATACTTGAGCGGCACCGCGCGCGCCGCGAGTTTCGCCAATGCAATGATTTCCGGCCAGAACGGCAGAGTTCGACCGATCAGGGGGATACCCGTGTCTGGATGCGTTGCTACAGGCTGGCCCAAAAAGCGGGCATGGGTGGTGACGCCGCTGGCGAGATCGATGGCGACCCCAAGCGCCCCCTGGTGCAGGTTCGCCTTGCCTTCGGATTGGCGGGTCGGTATGCGTGTCATGGACATGACTGGCACGTCGTCGCACATGATCACGCGCACGTCGGCAAGCCCGAGCGGACTTAACACTTCCATCTCGGGATGCTGCGTGATGCGGCTTTCGATAATGGCGCGGTCGCCCAGGTCGAAAGAGTAAACGCCGAAAATGATGTCCGAGATATGTTTTTTCAGGTCGTACAGCGTGTAAATCTTTCCGCTGATACCCAACCAGTCCCGTCCGCTGCGGCCCACGATCACGATGATGCCGCTGCCGCCGCTGCCCTGGGCCGGTTTGATGACAAAATCATGATAGGGAGCGAGGTCCTGTTCCAGACCGCGCAGCTCATAAAAATAGCTGTAGGTGCGGTAGGTTTCCGGCATGCGCACTCCCGCCGCGACCAATACCTCCTTGGCGAGCAGCTTGTCGTCCGCCAGCGGGAAATGTTTGCGCTCATTGCGCGTGTAGATGTAATGAAGATTGCGCCGGTTCATCGACAGCACCGTTGCGGCTCGCTCGCGCGCACCGTTCAGGCGCGACAGGAATGTGCGCAACGGACTCATGGCTTGATGCCCATTTCCCGTGACCCCAGTATCAGGCGGCGGAAACGCAGGAACTCCATCACCCGTATGCCTATCCACTTGCCCAGCCACAGGTTCAGCGCGATCACCACCAACAATAATTCAGGGAACGCGAGTATCAGGCTTTGCATGAACAGCGAATCCATCACCGCATAACAGGCGGCGATCACGACCAGCGTCATCAGCGTGATCTTCGCGACCTTCATCGCGCCGTGCTCAGCTTCCATCAGCGCGACGCGCTCGGCGGTGATGGCGAGGATCGCGATCGGGAACAGGGTCATGTGCGCCAGCTCGAACAGGCCGAGCTGCACACCGCCCACCGTGATCGCCATCATGACGATGACCACCGTGGTCAACATGATGGCCATCTTGGGCGAATGCAGCAATTGCATCCAGTCGAGCGCCCTGCGCACCAGCGCCGACAGCAGAATGATCGCGAGGAAGCCGACCATGCCCCACAGCAGGCCGGTCTCGCGCGCCGCCGAGGCGATCAGCGCCGGAAGAAAAGTGCCGAAGGTCTCGAGGCCGATCACATTGCGGAACACCACGGTCACCAGCGCGCCGAGCGGAAGCATCAGCAGTATCTTCAGCAGATTCTGCGAGATGCCGACGCGCTCGAAGAAGGCATACAGATTGGTAATGTTCAGCGTCGACTGGCTCAGCGCAGCCTCGGCATCGCGCTGCGGCACCAGCTGCTTGGTGATCTTGAAGAAGTACTGGAAATTGACGTTGGCGGTGTGCTTGAACAACACCAGATCGCCGTAGTACAGCGTCAGATAATTCGCCGGGATCTCGGCGAAATGGTCGTTGATGGTGTCGAACGGGACCCAGTGGCCGCCGATAAAAACTTCCGCCCACTGGTGGGTGGTGCGCTTGCTGCCCTGCTGCATGATCAGGCCGCCCACCAGGCGCGCCGGAATGTTCAGCTTGCGCGCCATCGCGACGAACAAACGGCTTTTGCCGTTGCAACTGGCCTCGCCCAGCTTGAGCGCGGTCAGCGCATCGGTGTAGCCGGAAAAATCGCGGTTGGCCATGCTGTCCTGCAAGTGCCGGTGGATGCGGGTCACGGCATCCAGTAGCGTCGGTTGCGCTGCGGGAACGATGCGGCGCAACTCGGCTGCGATCTCCGGGGCATCCACCTGTATGCCGGGCTCGGCCACGAGATAGGACGCCAGCGCGGAAGGATATGAATCCGGAATGGTTATATCCGCAGGGATGTTGAAGCGCACATGGCGCGCGCGCACGGCGTAGGCGTAATTGATATTTTGCTGGCCGCGCACATTCTCGGCCTTCCAGGTGGCTTCGCGGTTCAGCGCATCGGACTTGAGCTCTGCGGTAAACAGGCCGGAGGAATTCTGCTCGTTGTCTACCGACTGGCGCGAGTCCGTTTTCGGAAGATAGGTGTGGATATTGATATCCTCGCCATGGCCATCGACCTGCATGCTGACCTCGACGTTGTAGCTTGGCGCCGGTATCAGCCCCGCCAGCGGATAATCCAGGACGTAGAGCTTATAAGCGGTCACGCTGATCGGCAGCAGCACCATAATGGCGAGCACCAGCAGATATATGCCGCGCCGCGCGCGGGCGGGATCGATTTTTGCCATGTTCTTTAAATCAGGGTCTTAGTGAAATTACTGATGAGTGCACCAAATAGTGCGCAGTGTGCTACTGAAACATGAGATGTGAAAGCCAACGCCTTGAGCAGAGCCGCTGGTCACACTATTTACCGGTCTCCTTAAGTAAGGCGCTTACAATGACCTTCCCGGTTTTTAGTCTTCCAACAGGCGGCGCATGCTACCTGTTTTTCCTCCGATTGAGAAGGAAAAGCCCTGTCCAATGACAGATCTAAGGATAAAACAAAAACAGCCGATAGCCGCTCGGCCTCAGCTCTGTGGTATCCAGATGCAGCTTGATACCAAGTTCGCGCGTGGGTGACAAGCCTGTTTTTGCATCTTCTCCATATCCCAGATATTCCATAGGCTGAAATATCCTGCGTGCAATGGCCGCGTCGGCTACGTCGGTAAGTGTCAGTTCTATGCTGGGGAAGGCCTGGACATAAGACGCACGGTTGCGCAGGCTCACATTCAGGTCTATGACATTAACCTGGGTTGGACTGGCTTCCAGGCTGGACGATTCTATGCTGATTAGCTCAGCTTTTTTCGGCAGCGGAATGCTGCATCTAAGCCACTTGCAATAGCTGGCAAGTGCCGGTCTCAACCCGGGCAGGCGGGCAGCGATTTCGACGCGGAAATAATAGCTGGACTGTGCCAGCAATAGCAGCGCCAACAGCATGGCGCCCATCATCCACGGCCAGTTGAGTTTTTTGGAAGCAGCTCGGGAATCTTGCCCGGCTGTTTTCAGCACCGAAAACTGTCGGGTCAAGGTAAGCGGGGAATTCAGCAGCGCGGACGAATTCCCGCTGGTAGCAGCCCGGTCGCTTTTGATGACCGCCTCGGCCGGAATTTCATCAATATCTTCAAGATCGATCGGCAGCGGAAGTTGCGGGTCAGGCTCATCATCATGCAAATGTTGCACGGCGTTGAATGTGGCCTGACAATGCCCGCAGCGCACAGTGCCGCGATGGGCTTCCAGCTGCGCCTGGCTGACTTTGAAACGGGTATCACATTCCGGGCAACGGGTAATTGCACTCATCGTTTCTCACCACACAAACGGGTCCATCCTTCTTCATTGCTGGGCGGTTCCAGGCTAAACCATTGCTTATAGATCGCCATGACCTCCTCGGCTTGCGCGCTCAGTATACCGGACAGGACCAGTTTGCCGCCGGTGCGGGTGCTGCCCGCAAGCAGCGGCGCTAGCATTTTGAGTGGATTGGTCAGGATATTGGCAATGACTATATCAGCCTGTATTTTTGGCGCGTGATCCGGTTGAAAAAATTGTGCCGATACGTGATTGGCGGCGGCATTATCGCGGCTGGCCTGCACTGCCTGGGCGTCCAAGTCCACTCCGCTGGCGCTGGCGGCACCCAGCTTCAGCGCTGCAATAGCGAGTATGCCCGAGCCGCAGCCATAATCCAGCACCGTTTCGCCACCCTTGATATGGTCATCCAGCCAGCGCAGGCATAAGCGGGTCGTGGGATGACTGCCGGTGCCGAAAGCCAACCCCGGATCCAGTGTAATGTTGATGGCCGCCGGATCAGTGGGTGTGTGCCAGGTGGGCACTATCCACAGCCGCTGCGAGATTTTAATCGGATTGAATTGCGACTGGGTCAGGCGCACCCAGTCATTATCGGCCAAGGTGGCGGTGCTGTACTCCAACGTGGATCCCAGCCCGATGGCATGCGATGCTTGCTGCATGATGTCATCTATACGGACTGTTTCAGGAAACATTGCAGTGACCTTGTTAGCCGACCACAGCTGGGCCGGGGGTTCCCCCGGTTCACCGAATAGAGCCTGTTCCTGCGCGGTATCGGCATCGGCATCATGAATGTCCACCGATAGCGCCCCTAATTCCAGCAATGCATCGCTCAGGCTGTCGGCATATTGCGCATCAGCATTCACAGTCAGCGTGAGCCAGGCCATTATTTGCCCCCAGCCATTATTTGCCTTTGGTACGTTCGGCTAATTTGTGTTCCAGATAATGAATGCTGGTGGCACCGCGCATGAATGCAGCGTCCTGCATCAGCTCCTGATGCAGCGGGATATTGGTTTCTATTCCTTCCACCGCCATCTCTGACAGCGCAATGCGCATACGCGCCATGGCTTGCTCGCGCGTGTCGCCGTAGGCAATGATTTTTCCTATCATGGAATCGTAATTGGGCGGCACAAAGTAGTTGGCATAGACATGGGAATCCACGCGTATGCCCGGTCCACCCGGTGGATGCCAGGCGGTAATGCGCCCGGGTGAAGGGGTAAATTTGTAGGGATGCTCAGCGTTGATGCGGCACTCAATGGCATGTCCTTTGATCGCTATGTCTTTTTGCCGGAAACTCAATTTCTCGCCAGCTGCAATGCGAATCTGTTGCTGCACAATATCAATGCCGGTAATCATTTCTGTGACGGTATGCTCGACCTGCACCCGGGTGTTCATTTCAATGAAGAAAAATTCACCATTCTCAAACAGGAATTCAAAGGTTCCTGCACCACGGTAACTGATCTTGCGGCAAGCCTCTGCGCAGCGCTCGCCGATCTTGTCGCGCTGGCGCGCGTTCAGCAACGGCGCCGGCGCTTCCTCAATAATTTTCTGGTGGCGGCGCTGCATGGAGCAATCGCGTTCCCCCAAATACACGGCATTGCCATAGGAATCGGCCAGCACCTGGAATTCGATATGGCGCGGGTTTTCCAGAAATTTTTCCATGTATACCATGGGATTGTTGAACGCAGCCTGGGCTTCGCTGCGGGTCATCGTCACGGCGTTAAGCAGCGCCGCTTCGGTATGCACCACACGCATACCGCGCCCGCCGCCGCCGCCGGAGGCCTTGATAATGACAGGATAGCCGATAGTGCGGGCAATCTTGATTATTTCCGCCGAATTTTCCGGCAGTGCACCATCCACACCGGGCACACACGGAACGCCGGCTTTTTTCATCGTCTGCTTGGCGGTGACTTTGTCGCCCATCAAGCGTATGGTTTCGGGTCGCGGGCCAATAAACACGAAGCCACTTTTTTCCACGCGCTCGGCAAAATCGGCATTTTCCGACAAAAAACCATAGCCGGGATGGATGGCTTGCGCATCGGTCACTTCCGCTGCGCTGATAATGCTGGGGATATGCAGATAGCTTTGCGACGACGGAGCCGGCCCGATACATACCGATTCATCCGCCAGCTTGACGTATTTGGCGTTGGCGTCTGCTTCCGAATGCACGGCAACGGTCTTGATGCCCATTTCACGGCACGCGCGCTGGATGCGCAGGGCGATTTCGCCGCGATTGGCGATAAGGATTTTTTCAAACATGGCTAGCCAATAATGAACAGGGGTTGGCCATATTCGACCGCTTGACCACTTTCCACCAGGATAGCTTTGATGACGCCGCTTTGATCGGCTTCAATTTCATTCAGCAGCTTCATCGCTTCAATGATGCACAACGTTTCGCCTGCAGTGACATTTTGTCCAACCTCTACGAACGGCTTGGCGCCGGGCGAAGGACTGCGGTAAAAACTGCCCACCATGGGGGATTTGACTACGTGTCCCTCCGGCGCCGCAGGCTTGGCCGGTTCAGCCACAGCCGCACCTGCGGGCGACGGCGGGGCAGCTGCAACAATCTGCTGCGGGACTACATAAGATTGTTGCATGACCGAGGAAGAGGTTCGGGTAATCCGTACCCGCTCTTCCCCTTCACTGATTTCCAGCTCGGCAATGCCGGAACTTTCGACCAGTTCAATCAAGGTCTTGAGCTTGCGTAAATCCATTTATTTAACTCCTTACCGGGTATTGCAATGCATACTGCAGCGCGAGTTCGTATCCGGTTGCGCCCAAACCGCTGATCACACCGACAGCCAAGTCTGAAAAAAAGGATTCCTTGCGGAAGGCTTCGCGGGCAAATACATTGGAAAGGTGTACCTCAATGAACGGAATTGCCACGGCCGCCAATGCATCGCGCAGCGCCACACTGGTGTGGGTAAAGGCTGCCGGGTTAATAATAATAAAATCGGTACCGTCTTGACTTGCCAGCTGCACACGATCAACCAGGGCGGCTTCGGCGTTACTCTGAAAATTTGAAAGCCTTACCTTGGCAGATTGCGCTATTTGCTGCAAATTCTGGTTAATTTCGTCTAACGTGATATTGCCGTAAACCTCCGGCTCACGCTGACCAAGCAGATTTAAATTGGGGCCATGAACGACCAAAACGCTTTTCATGGTGGCAGTTTGCCGCAAATTGGGGGGTTTTGTCCAGTAATTGGACGAAATTGTACAAAGTCTACGTTTTTGGCAGTGCGGCGCCGCTCTACACTTTGGCGTTTTGCAACGATAGCAGAAATTGCTCCGGTCCCTGATAACCCATTACCCGATGATCAGCCTGCTCTTGCCCTTGTGCATCAAAAAACAGGATAGCCGGGGGGCCGTACAACTCGAAACGTTTTAACAATGCCTTGTCTAGCTCATCGTTGGCTGTGACATCGGCTTGCAACAACAGGGTATTTTTCAGCTGGGCCTGAACTCGGGTATCAGAGAAAGTAAACCGCTCCATTTCCTTGCATGACACACACCAGTCGGCATAGAAATCCAGCATGACCGTTTTGCCGCGCGCCTGGGCGATGCGGGCATCCAGCTCCGCAACACTCTTGATGCGTTCGAATTGCAGTGTAGCGTGCGGCGCTGCTTGGGTTCCACCCATTGCACCCAAGGGCCGCAAGATGTCGCGCGCGCCGGACAATGCTCCGACCAGATAGGCAATACCGACCAGCAAAGCCAGTAAACCCACCCCTTTCCATAATTTGTGCCAGCCGGTGGCGTTATGCGGCAGCGCATCGAGCGCATGCATGTAGATCGCAGAAACTATCAGCAATACCGCCCACAACAGCATTTGTATGCTGAGCGGAATCAATGTGGAAATCATCCATATCGCCACCGCCAGTAACAGCACGCCGAAGAAACGCTTGACCGCTTCCATCCACGCCCCGGCCTTGGGCAGCAGGGTTCCGGCTGAGGCGCCTATCAATAATAGTGGCAAGCCCATGCCCATGGCCAACGCGAATAGCGCTATGCCGCCAAGCACAGCATCGTGTGTCTGCCCGATATACAGCAAAGCGCCTGCCAGCGGCGCAGCCACGCACGGGCCGACAATGATCGCCGACAGTGCGCCCATCACAAACACGCCGCTCAAATGGCCCCCATGCAAGCGGTTGCTGGTATTGGTCAAGCGGCTCTGCAGCGCGGTGGGCAACTGCAATTCGTAAAATCCGAACATCGACAGGGATAGCAGCACAAAAACTGCGGCAAAGCTGCCCAGCACCCAAGGTGTTTGCAAGGCATTGGTCAACAGCGTGCCGGACAGCCCGGCTGCTACGCCCACCGCAGCATAGGTCAACGCCATGCCCAATACATAGGCCAGCGACAATATGAAACCGTGCATGCGGGTCAGGTGATGACCGCGCCCAACAATAATGCCGGACAAAATAGGCACCATCGGGAACATGCACGGAGTAAACGCCAGCAACAGGCCGGCGCCGAAGAAAAACGACACAATCAACCAGTAGTCGCCTTGCTTTAAGAGCCGCGCAATCTGCAAATTTTCGTTTTGCGGATTCGCATTTTCGGTAACAACAGAGGGACTCGCGGCCACTGCGGGTAGTGTGGTCTGCACTACGCTAGCCGTCGCCTGCGGCGTAGTCACCGCACCCGAGGTAACAGCCGGGAGCGCGACACTTAATTGCTTATTGATAGGTGGATAACATAAACCCTTATCACTGCACCCCTGATAGGTCGCATCCAGCACTATCGTTTGCGGGCCACTGTTAGCCGCCCGCTGCAGCGTAATGACGGCCTGATAGGATTGATGAAATATCTGGACCTTGCCGAAGTTGGCGTCCATTTTCCATTCGCCTTCGGGCATGGTTACATTGATAATTTTGACGTTGGCTGCTTTTGCGGATTCGGGGCTTATCGTAAACGCGGTCTTGTCGCGATACAGATAATGGCCGGGGGTGATTCTCAGATCAGCAACCAGCGTGTTGGCATCGCGCACATTGACATTAATCGCGAACGCTTGGTCGGGAGGAAGGAATTTGGGCTGTTTGGAACCCCCGATCAGTGGCAACCGTTCGAGGAAACTTTCGGCATGCAGCGACGGAATCGCCGCAAGACAGACCAACAACAATAGTGCTTGGCGCATCGTTTTCATTTTATACCTTTAGCTTTACCGGTTGCCGGGCTTTATCGGGTTTCCGGGACTTGAGTTTCCTGGGCTACCCATTGCAGATAGTCCGGCAAACCCCCATTCACCGAGACCGCAATAATCTCTGGAAGTTCATACGGATGACGCTGCCGAACAAGCGTTTCGAGACGGCCATAAGCCTCGCGGGTAGTCTTGATCAGCAGCGGCACCTCGTCGGCCGTTTCAACCTTTCCTTGCCAGCGATAAATGGAAGTGCATGGCGCCAATATATTCACGCACGCCGCTGCATGGCTGTCGATTGCCGCATTGGCAAGGCGCTCGGCACTTGCGCGGTCAGGTAAGTGGGTAATGACCAGCAGAATTTCGTCCATTTTATTCGCCAGCACCTGTTATCTTGCCTTTACTTGGGCACAACGCACACCCAGTTGCAACAGCTCATCCCACGCATCGCCGGGACGCAAGCCCTTTATGACCTTGTCTATGCGCGCGGCCTGCCGCAAGGCGCGTTCGGCAATGGTTGGCGTGAAGCGAGCCAACGCACGCTCCACAGTTTTTTGCCGCGCACCCCACACGCGCGCATCGCGCAATGCTGAATTCATGTTGCCATTATGCTGCATTGCGCGCGTCACTCTGCCCAGCGCGCGCAAGTCGTCGGCCAAAGCCCACAGGATTAGCACCGTGGCCGTACCCTCTGCGCGCAGGCCGTCCAGAATATGCGCGTAGCGCGCGGCGTCGCCTGCCAGCATGGCCGCAGATAATTTGAACACGTCGTAGCGCGCCACATCCATCACGGCGTCTTTTACCTGCTCAAAAGAAAGATGCCCGGCAGGAAACAGCAACGCCAGCTTCTGGATTTCCTGATACGCCGCCAATAAATTTCCTTCCACTTTCTCGGCCAGAAAGAACAGCGTGTCAGCGTCTGCGGATTGTCCCTGTTGTTTCAATCGGCCGGCAATCCAGGCTGGCAATGCGTTCAGCGCGATTTCGTCGGCAGCGATAACGTTTCCGTGCTCGGCCAGCGCGGTGAACCATTTACTGCTGAGTGCCGTTTTGTCCAGGCGCGGCAGCGATATCAATGTGACCGTGTCGGCATTCAAGTGCTGACAATAATCCTGCAAGGCTTGCGCACCCTCCACACCCGGCTTGCCGGACGGGATGCGGATATCCACCAGCTTGCGCGTAGAAAAGAGTGACAGGCTATGCGCGCTATTGCGCAACTCGGCCCAGTGGAAACCTTTTTCGCCTATCAACACTTCGCGCTCGCCATAGCCTGCACTGCGTGCCGCAGCACGGATAGCATCAGCCGCTTCGAAGGCCAGCAGCAACGCCTCACCGTGAATCACATACAGTGGCGCCAAGCCTTTGGCCAAGTGGCGCGGCAGGTCTTCAGTTTGCAGTTTCATGTTTGGGCGCAGGCGGTTTGGCGTTGTTCAGCCGCCGCATTAGTTGCTGTACCGCATCACTGCGCATGTTCTGGTACAGCAATGCATCTTCCTGCTCTTTGGCCAGAATTTGCGAATCGTCATAGGATAAATTGCGCAGCAGCAAAATTTCCGCCGCGGGCAGCCACTCCTGCTGAGCCTGGTCAAAAGCGCGGAACGAAATGCCAAAACGCAACTGGTATTCACGCACGCGACCGGCGCCGCTCAACGACAGGATTTGTTTGCTGGAGGTCTCAGAAACAATATGCAAAGTCAGTTGGGCATTTTCGGGCAAATTGGCGAGCTGCACGCCTGCGGCTTGCAACGCGCGCTTCAGCTCGCCGATGAACGGAGAATAATCGTTGGCTGACTGGATATGCAGCGTCTTGAACGGTAATCTATATTCACCCTGGCCGCGCAAATGAAAGCCACAGCCAGCCAGCAACAACAGCATTAATACAGCTAACAACCTGCGAGCGCGCATAGCCATCACTCGGTCAGATTACGACGTTAATCAAACGTCCGGGTACCACGATGATTTTTTTCGCGGTTCCTCCGGCCAGCAATTTTTGCACCGCATCATGCGCCAAGGCCAGCTGTTGCAGCGTGGCCTGGCTGGCATCTTTGGCCACGCGCAGGTTACCGCGCAGTTTACCATTGACCTGTATCACCAGATCGATTTCGTCCTGATACAGCGCAACTTCGTCCACTTCGGGCCAGGGTGCGGCGAGAATATCGTTGCCATATCCCAAATCCTTCCACAGTTGATGCGACACATGCGGGGTGATCGGCGACAGCAGACGCAACAGGATAGACAGCCCTTCTTTTACCACCTCATCATCCACGCCAGCCAGCCGCTCCAGCGCATTTAATATTTTCATTGCAGCCGACGCGACGGTATTGAACTGGTGCTTGGCCATATCGTGATTGGCCTGTTTGAGCACTGAATGAATTTCGAAACGTGTGGCTTTCCGCGTGCCAGCCTCTATCGCGGAACCTCCACCATTGCCGACCTTCACGCCGTAGTTCCATAACCTGCGCAGAAACCGTGCGCTGCCTTCTACCCCGGCATCATTCCACTCCAGTTGCTGGTCGGGCGGCGCAGCAAACATGATGAACAGGCGCGCCGTGTCAGCGCCATATTGATCAATAATCGCCTGCGGGTCGACGCCGTTGTTTTTGGACTTGGACATTTTTTCGGTGCCGCCGATAACTACCGGCTGGCCATCGGCGCGCAACGTTGCGCCAACAGGCCGCCCCCGCTCGTCGGTTTTTACCTCTACCTCCGCTGGATTGATCCACAATTTTTTGCCGCCCGTGCCTTCGCGGTAAAAAGTTGGGGCAATCACCATACCTTGAGTCAGAAGATTTCGAAACGGTTCGTCGCCCGGTACGAGGCCTTCATCACACATCAGTTTGTGAAAGAAGCGCGCATACAATAAATGCAGAATCGCATGCTCGATGCCGCCAATGTATTGATCTACCGGCAGCCAGTTCTGCGCGCGTGCCTTATCCACCATGCCAGTAGTGCAATCCGGGCTGGTGTAGCGCGCGTAATACCAGGACGATTCCACGAACGTATCCATGGTATCGGTTTCACGTTTGGCTGCACCGCCACATTGCGGGCAGGTGGTTTGGTAAAACTCCGGCATCTTGGCCAGTGGCGAACCTGCGCCGGTGATGGTCACGTTTTCCGGCAACACCACCGGAAGCTGTTCATCTGGCATCGGTACGTCACCGCACTTTGCGCAATGAATGATAGGAATCGGACATCCCCAATAACGCTGGCGCGAAATACCCCAATCACGCAAACGGAACTGTACTTTCTTTTCGCCCAAACCTTTTGCTTGTAGATCGGCAGCAATCGCGTCTACCGCTTGCTGATAAGTCAGACCATCATATTTTTCCGAGTGCACGCAGGTACCATGCTCCTTGTCGGCATACCACTCCTGCCATGCGGCATCATCAAAGCGTTGGCCTTTGACTGCGATGGATTGCTTTATCAGCAGGCCATATTTTTTCGCAAAACCAAAATCGCGCTCGTCGTGCGCTGGAACCGCCATGACGGCGCCTTCACCGTAGCCCATCAATACATAATTGCTGACCCACACTGGCACTTGTTCTCCGGTCAGCGGATGAGTGACATTAATTCCGGTCGGCATGCCTTTCTTTTCCATCGTCGCCATATCGGCTTCGGCCACACCGCCGCGCTTGCATTCTTCGATAAACTCAGCGAGCTTGGGATTGCCTTGTGCAGCGCGCGTTGCCAGCGAGTGTTCGGCGGCCACTGCAACGAAGGTCACGCCCATGGTGGTGTCGGCACGGGTGGTATAAACCCACAGCTTTTCTGTCTTCCCATTCAGATCATATGGAAACGCGAAGCGCACGCCATAACTCTTGCCTATCCAGTTGCGCTGCATGGTCTTGACCTGCTCCGGCCAGCCAGGCAGCGTGTCGAGACCGGCCAGCAATTCTTCGGCGTATTGCGTGATGCGAAAAAAATACATCGGGATGTCGCGCTTCTCCACCAGCGCGCCGGAGCGCCAGCCGCGACCATCTATCACTTGCTCATTGGCCAACACGGTCATATCCTGCGGATCCCAGTTGACCGACGAAGTTTTCTTGTAGATGATGCCTTTTTTGAACAAGCGCGTGAACAGCCATTGCTCCCAGCGGTAATAGTCGGGCTTGCAGGTCGTGACTTCACGCGCCCAGTCCACGCCCAAACCCAGCGCCTGCAATTGCTGCTTCATGGCTGCAATGTTGGAATAGGTCCATGCGGCGGGTGGCACATTGTTGGCCAGCGCGGCGTTTTCGGCGGGCAGGCCGAAGGCATCCCAGCCCATGGGTTGCATTACGTTGTAGCCCTTCATCCGGTGATATCGGCTCAGCACATCGCCGATGGTATAGTTACGCACGTGCCCCATATGCAGCTTGCCCGAGGGATAGGGGAACATCGACAGGCAATAGTATTTGGGTTTGTCGCTCTGTTCCGTGGCGCGGAAAGTTTGCTGTTGATCCCAGTGTTGTTGCGCGTTGGATTCGATGTCTTTGGGTAAATAATTTTGCTGCATGGTGTGGTGACAAGGCCGGTAACAAAATCAAGCGTGCATTATATACGGAGACCGTAATGAGACTAACTTATGCCTGGCTTTTATGCTGTTGCTGGCTTGCGCTATTAATCAACCCGGCGGCGGCGGCAGTACCGGACATGCGGGTGGAGGGCGTAAAAATGCCGGCTTGGGTTGAGCGCGGCACAGCGCGCCTCCCGGTGGCGCCGGGCATGGCATTAAAAAATGGTGACGGGATCATCACCGGAGCGGGTGCGCGCGTATTGCTCCAAACAGCGGATGGTGCGCTGATTAAACTGGGAGAAAACGCGCGCATGATGGTTTCCGGCTTAGGCCAGAACCAACCCTCACACTTCACTGCAGCACTGAATGTGGCGAAGGGCGCTTTTCGCTTTACCGCCGGCATACTGGCCAAACTGCGCAGCCGCGAGGTCACGATCAAAGTGGCGAATGCAACCATAGGTGTACGCGGCACCGATGTGTGGGGCAAAGCAGGCGGCAATATGAGCGCCGCAGCGCTGGAAAAAGCCATAGGCAACCCTGCTGGCAGTGCGGATGCGCAAAAAATTGATTTCGATGTCGTGTGCTTGATCGAAGGCAAGATTGAAGTGGCTTATGGCCCGGGCGAGGCGTTTGTGATGGACCAGCCACAAACTGTTTATGTTATGCCCAAGGAAGCCACGCCATTGCCGGTCAGCCCGCTGGCATCGGAACAACTGGGCATGTGGGCGGCAGAAACTGAAATTGCGGCGGGGCAAGGTGCGGCACGCAGCGGCGGCACATGGAAAGTCAATTTGCTGGTGGCCGCCAACGCCCCTGATGCATTGACCCACTATGATGAGCTGCGGTTTGCGGGTTATCCGGCGCGCATCTTGCCCTTGCCCGACGATCAATACCAGTTGCGCATTACACAGCTCCCCAGCCGGGCAGAGGCTGCCGCGCTGGCGCAGAAATTGACCGGAAAAATGGGCATAGTTGCGCCTACCGTTAGCCGATAGCCTTGCGGGCTGTTAGAATACCGCCCAAAATGCCCGGGCAATGCCGGGCTAAGGGTTCAGCAAGAAACCCGATCGCAAATAAATTCCAAATAATTTTTTAATCCAGGAGAGTTATCCATGTCTCGCAAGTACCCCGTGATTGCCGTTACAGGCTCGTCCGGCGCCGGCACTACCACTGTCAAACGCGCTTTTGAAAATATATTCCGCCGTGAATTTCGCCGCGACAAGGTGAAAGTGGCCGTCATTGAAGGCGACAGCATGCACAGCCTGGATCGCATGGCATTCCGTGCTGCAATGGCAGAAGCCACCAAAGCAGGCAACCATTCATTCAGCCATTTCGGCCCGGAAGCCAACCACTTCGACAAAATCGAAGAAACTTTCAAAACATTTGGCGCCACTGGCAGCTGCAAGCGCCGCTACTATATTCACAGCGACGGCGAAGCCAAGGAACTGAATGCGCGCTTTAGCACCAACCTGACCGCCGGCCAGTTCACGCCATGGACCGACATCGAACCCGGCGCGGATATGCTGTTTTATGAAGGCCTGCACGGCATGGTTAAAACCGAAACAGTGGATGTGGCCAAACATGTTGACCTGAGCATAGGCGTGGTGCCTATTGTTAACCTGGAATGGATCCAGAAAATCCATCGTGATGGCGCGGAGCGCGGATATTCCGCTGAAGCAACCGTGGATACAATATTGCGCCGCATGCCAGATTACATAAAATTCATCACGCCGCAATTTTCGCGCACCGATATTAATTTTCAGCGCGTGTCGACGGTAGACACCTCCAATCCTTTTATCGCACGTGATATTCCGACACCGGACGAAAGCTTCGTCGTGGTGCGTTTCCGCAATCCCCGGGGTATCGATTTCCCCTACTACCTCAGCATGATCCACGATTCATTCATGTCACGCCCGAACACCATCGTCGTGCCCGGCGGAAAAATGAGTTTTGCGCTGGAGCTAATCCTGACCCCCATCATGCAAGATATGGTGGACAGAAGAAGCAAATAAACAGTTGTTGTTGATTGCCGCGGGGAAGCAGGCTGGGCTTGCTTCCCCGTGTTATTTGTGGCGTCTGCTTCATCGCATTCAAAGTCCCTATGGCATAATCTCTCCATGAATTCCACGCTTTTTTCCGGCCTTAATCCCGAGCAACGCGCTGCCGTTACGCTACCCGAACAATCGGCGCTGATCCTGGCCGGCGCGGGCAGCGGCAAGACGCGGGTGTTGACCACGCGCATTGCCTACCTGATCAGCAGCGGGCTGGTCAGCCCGCAGGGCATTCTGGCGGTAACGTTTACCAACAAGGCATCCAAAGAAATGCTGACGCGGCTTTCGGCGATGTTGCCGATGAATATACGCGGCATGTGGATGGGCACGTTTCACGGGCTGTGTAATCGCATGTTGCGTGCGCATCACCGTGAGGCGAATCTGCCGCAGACTTTTCAGATTCTGGATAGCGGCGACCAGCTATCGGCGATCAAGCGGCTGATGAAAGCGATGAATGCTGATGACGAGAAGTACCCACCTCGTGAAGTACAGAATTTCATCAGCGGCAACAAGGAGCAGGGTTTGCGTGCGCAGGAAGTGGAAGCCTACGACCCCTACTCGCGGAGCAAGGTGGAAATCTTTGCCGAATACGATGCGCAATGCCAGCGCGAAGGCGTCGTGGATTTTTCCGAGTTGTTGCTGCGCTGTTATGAATTGCTGTCGCGCAATGCGGCGCTACGCGAACATTATCAGGCGCGCTTCCGCCACATTCTGGTGGATGAATTCCAGGATACCAACAAGCTGCAATACGAATGGTTGAAGCTGCTGGCGGGCAGCAACAATTCTTTGTTCGCCGTGGGCGATGACGACCAGTCTATCTATGCATTCCGTGGCGCAAATGTTGGCAATATGCAGCAATTGACGCGCGATTTCCATATCCAGAACGTGATCAAGCTGGAGCAGAATTACCGCTCGCATGGAAACATCCTGGATGCGGCCAATGCGCTGATTAAAAACAACCGCAGCCGTCTAGGCAAAAATCTGTGGACTGCGGAGAACAAAGGCGAGGCCATTCGCGTGTATGAAGCGCCGACCGATACTGAGGAAGCGCGTTTTGTCGTGGAGGAAATACAACAACTGCAGCGTGAAGGTGTGCGGCTGACCGAGATAGCATTGTTGTACCGTTCCAATGCGCAATCGCGCGTACTGGAACATGCGCTTGTGTCGGCGGGCCTGTCGTACCGGGTGTATGGCGGATTGCGGTTTTTCGAGCGGCAGGAAGTCAAGCATGCGTTGGCGTACTTGCGCCTGATGGAAAACACCGGCGACGACAATGCGTTGCTGCGCATCATCAACTTCCCCACGCGCGGCATCGGTGCGCGCAGCATCGAGCAACTGCAGGAAGCGGCCAAACAAAACAATACCTCCCTATACGATGCGGCAGCACGGGCGGGCGGCAAAATCACGGCATTCGTGGCGCTGATCGAAGCAATGCGCAGTGCGACGCGCGAGTTGCCGCTCCCAGAAATCGTCGATCATTTACTTAAACACAGCGGCCTAATTTCACACTATGAGAAAGAATATTATTCTGCGCCAAGTGAATCGACTGCGGAAGTTGTTCAATTAGATAAACCAATTAATACAATAGTCGCCTTTACGCGAACCAAAAGGAAAGACTCAAGCACCAAACGTGAAGCTAAAGACCGACTTGGTAATTTGAACGAATTAGTTAGCGCGGCAACGCTTTTCGTACACGAAAACGAGGACGACAGCCTGACCGCGTTTCTTACTCATGCCTCGCTCGAAGCCGGTGAGCATCAGGCTGGCGAGCAGGATGACGCGCTGCATTTAATGACGGTGCACTCCTCCAAGGGGTTGGAATTCCACACTGTATTTATTACCGGACTGGAAGAAGGACTGTTCCCGCACCAGAACAGCAAAATGGATGACGGCCTGGATGAAGAGCGCCGCCTGATGTACGTCGCGATCACGCGCGCCCGGCGCAGGCTGTACCTGAGTTTCGCGCAGAGCCGCATGATGCATGGGCAGGTCAATTACAGCCTGGTGTCGAGTTTTTTGCGTGAAATACCGGATGAATTATTGCACTGGATTACGCCCAAGGTAGCGGCGCGCAAGCCGGATGCATTCACGTTTAGTCCACAGCGCAGCGGGCCAGTTACTGTCCCGGTTCAGCGTTCCGTCAACTCTGTCGGCTGGCGTATTGGCCAGACGGTAAATCACGGCAAATTTGGCGAAGGCATCATCGTCAACATTGAAGGTGGTGGCGCGGACGCGCGTGTGCAGGTGAATTTCCGCAACACCGGCACCAAATGGCTGGCGCTGGAATATGCCAAACTGGCCGCGGTCTAGAAGGATTAAAGTGGAGCTTGGTCGCCGGGTTTAACCGCTTCTTCCGCGACTACTGCAGTTAGGTCAGCCTCTGTTGGAAACAAATCCCGATATGCCGCATACATGGAGGTAATCAATACCGGCAGCAGCACCAGCCAGCCCAGCATGACCGGCACCGAAGCCAGAATCGCGAACGGCAACAGCAAGGCGATATACATGGTCAACGGAAGTATATTGGTCAGGCTGGCCTTGAAGCTGGCTTTAAGGGCCGCCAGCGGTGATAGCTTGTCAAAAAGCACCAGCATGGGGGCAAATTGCATTGCCATCAACAACACGGTAAAGAGCGCCATCCCCAGCAATAGTGCAACTCCTGCGCCCTGTATTGCCTGCGTCAAAACTGCCGGGTCTTGCGGTTGATGGCCTGCTATCACTATCTCCACCAGCTCTTCCCCGCCAGTCACTTTCATTACTCCCAATATCAGCAATTGGCTTACCAGGTTAATTCCGCCCAGCGTGATCAGCTGCGCCGGATTATTTTGCAGCCCGCCAAAAAGATGGGCCAACTCCAATTCTTCACCCAGTTCCAGCGCTCGGCAGCCGAGCATGAAGCCGGCAAACAGCAGCGGGAATAACAGCGTCGCCAGCGGATCTCCCACTACCGATATGGATGCAATTCCAATGACAGTGACTATGCTTATCAATCCCAGCACCGCCATCAGGACCGGGCTTTTTTTGAATAGCCAGTAGCCCTGTTTTATCCACAGCCAGCCGTTATTGATATTGACTTTTCTTGCTTCCATAATTAATTACCTTTACCAAAATTGGTAATGCCCGCCCCCGGAATTTGGGCTATTCTTGCATATCTTTGCCATCCTGCCGAACGCTTTTGCCGCAAGGAAATTCATGCTGAATCTGCCATTAGATCCTACCGATGACCGAGCCAAACCGGCATTCAAGGATGCCGTGTCCTGCGCCAAATGGATAGCCCAGTTGCAACTCACCAACCTGCACCAGGCGCACGGTGTAGTGCGCACCCAGCTGGATGAGTTTAATCGCTATCCGATGCGCGGGCTGGAACGCCTGCGCACGCTGGAATTATTACGTGAGACGGTGGCGCATCTGCAAACTGATTATGCCAGAAAGCTTACCGCGCGGAAGTTACCGCTGAACGAAGAGGAATTCACCATCCTCGTTTGCATCACGGCACTGTGGCAGCTTATGGTAAATGGCTATCAGCGTTGCCTGCAAACCTTGCTGGCCGGGGACAAGCAGCTGGTGGCTTATGGCCCGATGTTGTGCCAGCGTTGTTTATTGTATACCGGCTGGCAGGTTTCCGAATGCCTGCGCAATGGTTACCAGTTCGAAGGAAAATTATGGCAACAATTGCATACGATTTATGCTTTTTGCGAACAAAAAGGCTGGCAGTCTGAATCCGTTTCGCTGTTCAAAGAGCTGCATTCATTATATGGGATCAGCGAAAAAGAGGCCTCCAAACTCAATGACCTGACTGACCGCCTGAACAGCAGCACGGTTCCGTGCCATACACTGTACGTCAAAACCTTATTAAGTTGCCATGCCTATCCGGGCGCATTATCGCGCAGCCAAGCGCTGCTGCTGGAGCGCTGGCTATTGCGCTGGAGCGCTACGATACCTTTGGGGCGCCACTACACCCTCAGCAAAGGCGATGCGCCGCCATTGGCAGTTGACCTTGCCAGTTCGCGCGGCCTGCAATCCCTGCATCAATTAACTGCAGCGCAATTGCAGGCCAGCGGGGATGACAGCAGCTTGCGCTACCTGCCTATGGTGCCGTTAAGCAAATTGCTGCGCGTCAAAACCATACTGTTGCAGCAAGGCCAATCGCCGCAACAACTGGAACTGGAAGAAGGGCACAGCAGCGCAGATTGCAGTGAGCTACTCACCTACTTGCATAGTCGCTGGTGTGAACCTTCTGGCGCACCGGACACCATGCAGCGCGGAAAACAGGCGCGGATGTGCTATGGACTGGAAGATATTTATTCGTTAATCACCAACAAGCCATTTCAAACGCGGACCAGGGATGTCGGTTCCGATAGCCTGGCACGCAAGCAGATCGCCACTTTTGGGCGGGTATTGGCTGAAGACAACCGTCCTGCAGGGAATTCCCTTGCTTTAGAAACTTGGCAGATCACCAACGAAAACATGCTTGGGGCACAACTACTGCGCGATGGAACAGCGGGGAGCGATGGAACAGGTGGGACTCGGGTAGGACTGAATCAGATTATTGCAGTGCGCGGCGCTGATAGCGAAGTTACCTTAATTGGCGCAATTAGCTGGGTACAAGTCACACTGACCGGCCAGCTGTCGGCCGGTATACGCTATCTGCCCGGTTTGCCCCAGGCAATTACCGTAAAAGGCCCAAGCACCCACTCCAGCACCGCCATCCACTCCAACACTGGCAAAAACATGGCTGCCGCAGTGCTATTGCCGGCCGTAGCTACATTGAACATTCCTGCCAGCATGATTCTTCCGCGTGACTGGTTTGCTGTTGGCCGAGTCATTGAAGTCACCTCTGACAAGCACACACTCAAAGTAAAACTGAACCTGAGCATCGAAAACGGGCTGGATTACGAG
>JANNQM010000049.1:0-6584 GCA_031400735.1 Gallionellaceae bacterium | reverse complement strand
CTACGAGATGTAGCGTGCGCTGTGCGCACGATGCCGGTCGGTATCTCTTTTTCTTTCTTTGCGTCCTGGCGGGCTTTGCGCGATCATTTGCGTCTTGAGGATAATTTATAGGGAATTAAAATCACTCCATGGAAAAACGTTCTGAATATTTCGCGCAAGTTGTTCTTGTTTTAATTTTTGTAACGGGCTGTATTCTGGTGTTGTGGCCGTTCCTGGCCGCTATCCTGCTGGCGGCGGTGATGTGTGTCTCGACCTGGCCGGTTTACTTATGGTTTTTACGCAAGATGAAAGGCAGGCAAAGTCTGGCTGCGCTTAGCATGACATTGTCGCTGACCTTGGTGATTATTTTGCCGTTGGCACTGGTGGCCTATAACCTTGCCGATAACGTGACTACCTTCTATGAAGGGGTGAAGCAGTCTATGGATAGTGGGCCAATAGAACCGCCCACCTGGTTGAAAAATGTGCCCATGGTGGGCGCCTCACTGGATGAATATTGGGTCAGGATTGCCTCCAACCGCGAGGAAATGATTGCGCTGGCGCAGCGGTTTATGGAGCCGGTCAGGCAATTTCTGCTGGCCAGTGGCATATGGCTGGGGGAAGGGGTGCTGCAAATGAGCCTGGCAGTTTTCGTCAGTTTTTTCCTGTATCGGGATGGCAAGGCGATAATGGGTTCGCTTAATATTGCCATGCAACGCGTGATTGGAACCCAAACTGATAATTTGCTGGACATTATCTACTCCACGGTGCGCGGTGTGATGTATGGGCTATTGGGTACCGCGATGGCACAGGGAGTGGTGGCCACTATTGGTTTTACCATTGCCGGTGTACCGGGGGCGCTGCTGCTGGGTGTGATAACGGCCATTGTGTCACTGGTTCCGATTGGCCCGCCACTGGTATGGGGGGCAGCAGCGATCTGGCTGTTTGTCCAGGGCGATACCGGGTGGGGAATTTTCATGCTGCTATGGGGATTTTTCCTGATCAGCAGCGTGGACAATGTAGTCAAACCGATACTTATCAGCCGGGGCAGCAACTTGCCGTTTATCCTGGGTTTATTTGGGGTGCTGGGGGGATTGGCTGCGTTTGGTTTTGTCGGCGTTTTCATCGGGCCGACATTACTTGCTGTGGCGTTGAGTTTAACCCAGGCGTGGATACACCAAGACAAAATCAAAAAGGATAAAAAAATCGCACCATAAAAAGCCGGAGCTTTTTATGGTGCATTCCGGATTAGTGCTTGCCCGTTAGAGCTTTCCGGGGTTAGTTAGAAAGAATATTTAATATTGACGCCCATGTTTTTGACCTTGGAATCGGTGTTGGCCAGCTTGCCAAAATTTTCGTATTCAATACGAAGACCCAAATTCTGGTTAAAGTTATAGCCTACCCCGATACCCGCCAGCAACCCGGTGCGGCGTTCTGTGCTGCCAAAGGCTTTATATTGGTTGCGGGAAGCGCCCAGCTTGGCAAATGCCGTGCAGTTAGGTGCAACCGGCAGCGTGCCAATGGCGGCCAATGACGCGGAATTAACTCTGACGCCATCATGCTTGCCAAAATCGTTATAAGCAAGTTCCAGCCCGATGTTATGGTTAGGTTGTGAGCCTACGAATACCTTGTAGGAATTTTCGCGCGAGTCATCGATCTTGGCTTTCCCGCCACCTATACCTACATAGGCTTGCGCAGGTAATGCCATAACCGCTGCACTAAACGCCATTGCCTTTAGAACTTTATTCATTTTTTTCTCCTAAAATTAAAATGTACGTTGCGGACTATTCCTTTCCCCACGTGAATGACTGCATCGCATAGGGCTGCTTGGGCCACGTTCAAGTGAAGAAATGGAGTTGTGATAATAGGGATACGGTATAAGCAATTCTGTGCGTTGCCGTACGCTTGCAAAAGTGACTCAGCAGGTCCAGGTGTAGGAGCGGGCCATGCCCGCGACCGAATGATCGCGGGCATGGCCCGCTCCTACACATACGCATTATGTAATGGGGAGTGGATTACTTGTTCCCACCTTTGCGCCCCGGATTGCCAGGTGTGCCGCCATTCTCATCATTCGATGGCTTGTTTTGATTTGGTTTACCCGGATCACAGTCCTCAGGACCATTGCCTACACCCTGGTTACAGGCTGGCTTCATTGTTTTAGGTAGATGCAGTTTTTTGGGTTTTTTGGGTTTGCAGGCTTGATCATCTGACCCGGATATTCCACCATTGCAACCGGTGATAGTAGTCCCGGTCAGGGTTACGTTGCCGTGGCCCAGAACGCGTCCTACTAAATATCCTCCCGTCATCGTAATTGCGCCACAATCACTACAGGAAATGACGTTTCCTTTCAAGGCCGAGTTAGTCAGGGTGACTGCAGTAGATGCTGCCCAATACACATTGCACGGTTGTCCACCGCCTGCCATTACAACCGAGAAGTCGGTGCCGGTAAGTGCCCCGTCAACCAGGAAAATCCATTCACTGTTGGTCGAGCCAGTGAGTGTCAATGTTCCTGTCTTGGCTGTTGAGTCCAGGCAATAAACGCCTGGCGCAAGATTTTCCCCGGCCAAGGTGGAGCCAGGCAGCTGTGTACAAGTCAGGGATTGCAGCGCAGTATAAGTGTTATTCGAATCAACTTGAGCCGCAGCGGCAGCCGCGTTGGTGGCTGGAGGTATGGCGCCGGATACAGTACAGCCAGTATCAGTATAAGCTACGCCACTGGCTGGAGAGACACCAATATTACCGCCGACCAAGCTTGCTGTGCAGGTGACATTTTCGCCGCCCAGCACGGCAAAACCGGATGCCGCACCCAACGAGACTTCGGCCAGAGCAACAGGGATGCTCGTAATCAACCCTATCGCCGCAAAGATTCCTGCGCTTAAATGTTTTTTGAAGATTTCCATATTGATAATCCTTTTCAGTTTAGATTGGAGATGACGGGATGTGCGTTACGCCCATACCCATATTGCAATAAATTGACGATAGTCAGGTTCTCGCCTGCAATCAGCATGAACTACTATCGGCAGATATATTTATAGTCCTTATGTCTTAGATTTTCTGTACGGTACAGCACACTAAATAAATTTTTCTTTAATGGGATTACAGGAAAGAAGAATTATCGGGTGCGCACAGATGCCTACGATTTAAAAGCGGCTGAAAGCCACCTTGGTTTGGGCTAAACTTCAGCCCTTTGCAGGCCAATTACCGTTCGCCCGTAGCGTGCGCTATGCGCACGGATGTTGTACGGGGAGTGACGTGCGCACAGCGCACGCTACGGCTACTACAAACCGTTCGCCCTGAGCCTGTCGAAGGGACTCTCACGAACGATTAAATCAGCGTTGCTTTAGGAGGGCTATCTGCGTAGCGAGAAATAAACTGAATCGCGTTTGTATTTACGGTACAGCAGGTAACCATGCGTGAGCCAGCCCAGCGCAAATCCGGTTACCAAGGTGAGGAAAATCAGAAGCGAATTCGACATGGAAACACTCCACCATAGGAAGTCCATGTCAATGAGAGTGGAATTTTGTGCGATAAATGCCAGTGCGATTGCTGAGAGCATCAGTATCAGGGTTGGTTGTGGATGAATTTTATTTCTCCAAAATGGCTTGTGTTCTGGTGAAGGTACATTTTGATTACCTCGTTAACTTATCAATATCACTTACCTTGGCTTCAATTTTTGCCATACCCGTTTTAAGGTCGGCCCAGACTTTGTCAGCGGACGGAGTGCACCGCCCTAATGCATCGCCGCTGACTAATCCCAGCTCCAGCATTTTTTCGGCTGCTGCGCGCTGCATGGCCCGTAACTCATGAAATTCCTTTGCCAGCCTGATTTTCATTTCCGGGCCGGCTTTTTCCACCGCCGCTTCCAGCCAGACAATCCGGGCGTTCCATTCTTTCAATTGCTCCGCCATTTTCTGTTTATATGTTGCTTGAGTTTCCATAAAACAAATCTTGACGGCATCACCGAGGCTTTACTTAAGCGCCAGGCGATTTTCTACCACTTTTACACCCTCTACTGCGCTGGCCAATGCTTTGGCGCGACTTCTTTCTTCCTGGGAATCGACAGAGCCGGTCAATGAAACGACGCCTTGCACGGTATCCACACTGATTTGCAGCGTCTTCAGGCTAGGCTCGGCGAAAATGGCCGCCTTAACCTTGGTGGTAATCGCCGCGTCATCCAGCGCCTGGCCAGTCTTCTCGCCTTGTCTTTCCATGCTGTCGCCAATGTTATCGGCTGTTTGCTCTATCTTGTTGCCAGCATTGCTGACCGAGCGGTCAATCTTTTCTCCTGCAGTTTCAGCTGGGCCACGGTTGTCGCATGCGGCCAGCCCCATCACGATCAATGCAGACAGGCTGGTTAATTTTAAAGTCCCTGAAAATTTCATTTTTTGTTTTCCTTTCGTTGCAAATGTTTAAGTTGGATACATATTTAAGGAAGCGCTGATTAAGCCTGAATTTGTCACTCCCGCGAAGGCGGGAGTCCAGTTAATTCAACAAGCTGGATGCCCGCCTTCCCCCCGCCTTCGCGAGGGTGACAGGGCATGACGACTTATTCAGTGTTTCCTCAAGCTGCACAGGGGTCTTTGTTGCCACCGGATCGCACGACCCCGATACCATCCGGTGAGGCGGGCATGGTTAACAAAACCAAACCCGCTTTGCTGCTATTTTGGATAAGTAAATACGATGTTTACCCGGCGGTTTTCCTGCTGCGTTTCCAGTGTGGTGCCGTAGGCAACACGTTGGGTTTGGCCAAAGGCAGCAACCGAGAGACGCGAACGGGCTATGCCGAAGTTCTTAACCAGATAATTTACGACGTTCTGGGCGCGCGTTTCGGAGATGTCCATTGCCAGATCAGATTGGACCTGCACTTTTTGGCCGCCCGTGCCGAGATATTTTCCGGCGTGGCCTTCAACACTAGCATTGAGGGATGGGTGAGCCTTCATATAATTGGCTACATTGCGCAGCTCATCGCGGTATTGCGGGTCAATTTCGGAACTCAATGGATCAAACTCCATCTCCAGCGCCATGGTCAAGCGCGCCGGTGCCACGGCCAGCCCGGCGATATCATTTGCGCAGGCAATGACAGCGTCGATACGCCGGTTCATTCTCTTGCCTTCCTCAGTGCTGTTGTCAGCGATGGGACGAGTCTCCCCGTAACCGACGGCGGTCAACCGCGAACGGTTAATTTTGAAGCCATCTATCAGGTAGTCCACCACGCTGTCTGCGCGTTTTTTGGACAAGGCCAGATTGGCGTCGCTGTCACCCACGTCATCGGCATGGCCTTCGATCACGGCAGTAGTCTTGGGATATTTTTCAAGGAAGGTGCCCAGGACTTTAAGTTTCTCTTTGTCCTCATTATCGATGTTTTCACGGTTAATCGGGAAAGTCAGGTCGAGGATGCTGCAATACTGTTCAGTCTTGGCCGGGATCGGGACTATTACTCGTCTTGGGGCTTCCGCTTTCGGTGCCGGAGCGGCCTTCCACGCCGGAGCAGGAGCAGGTGTGGGCGCGGTGCTTGCCGAGTCGTTGCCGAACTGCACCACCAGGCCAACCGATAGCATGTCGATGTCGCCACGGCTGCCGACTGCATCATTTATCCGGTAGCGTTCCCATTCTCCACGCAGTCCGACAGATTCAGTGAAATCGTATTGCAGCCCGAAGCCGGCTTTGTAATTGAAAGCCCGCTTGCGCGGATTGGAATCATACGGTGTCGCAACCGCGCCGGTTCCGGTGAAGGAATCTTTGACTTGCGCATACTGCAGGCCGAGCCGGCCAAAAGCGGATAGCTTGTCACCGAGAGGGGCGATGCCCAGTGCGTCAAAATTAAGGCCTTTGATTTTGATGCTGCCGTCCAACGTACCGGCGGGTACCGTAGTGGCGGTATACCCGAACTGGCCGAGGTCGAACGAGCCTGCTTCCAGCGCAAAATTGTTATTGAATTTGTATCCGCCAAAAATCTTATAGCCGGTATCGCGGTCATCATTGCTGAAGTCGGTGACGGTAAAGCCTGAGGTACCCAACCCTTCAATAATTCTCCAGCTGTCTATTTTTGCCCTGGACCGCCCGACGTTTAAACCTCCATACCAGCCCAGATCCGTTGCCAGTGCAACCTGGCTCGCCAATACAGCGCATCCCAGCAGACTCAGTGTGCCTACCGCTTTAACTATTTTTTTCATGTTTTTTCTCCATATGACCTGGTGTAACTGTTGAGTGCGATTACACTAAATTATTAATTGAGTTTTGTAAGCGCGGTTACTGGCAACTAGCGGGCGCACTCGGATGGCCCGGTACAGAGACAACGTTCGAATCAAATACAAACGCTCCTGCTGCAAAACCGCCTGCCAATAATCTGCCGCAAGAGGTCGAACCAGTATTCATGGTGATGCTTTCTGACGCCAGCACATTGCCCTGGAATTCGGAATTAGTACCCAATGTCGCTGAGGTGCCTGCTTGCCACCATACGTTGGAAGCTTTTGCCCCATTGGTCAGGAGGATACGGGTATGTGCTCCGGGAGGGGCCGCGCCATCTGCGGTGCCGACAGTGCTCGATGATTGGAACACGAAGACCGCATCTGAATCGCCTTGGGCATCGAGAGTAAGGTCGCCCGTTA
>JANNQM010000048.1:0-4625 GCA_031400735.1 Gallionellaceae bacterium | reverse complement strand
TTTGTGCGCGTTCCCTATAATGATCTGGATGCGATACGCCAGGTCGCCGAGCATAACGCTGAGGTGGTGGCGGTGCTGGTTGAACCCATTCAGGGTGAGGGCGGCATCCGCATGCTGGATATCCATTACCTCGAACAACTGCGCCAATTATGCAATCAGCACAACTGGCTGCTGATGCTGGATGAAGTGCAATGCGGCATAGGCCGTACCGGAAAATGGTTTGCCCATCAACATAGCAACATCCTGCCGGATGTGATGACGCTGGCCAAAGGCCTGGGCTCAGGCGTGCCAGTCGGCGCTTGCCTGGCCGCAGGCAAGGCTGTGGGCACTTTCCAGCCGGGCAACCATGGTTCGACTTTTGGCGGCAATCCGCTGGCCAGCATGGCCGGACTCACTACGCTGAACATTCTGGAACAAGACGCGCTGCTGGCCAATGCCGCAGCGGTCGGCAATTTCTTGCTGCACGGCTTGCACCAGCATCTGGACCCAGTGGCTGGCGTCACTGCCATTCGCGGCCAGGGGCTGATGATAGGCATAGAATTGAACAGACCCTGCGCCGAATTGGTCAAGCTGGCGTTGGCCCAAGGCTTGCTGATTAATGTCACGGCCGAGAACGTTATCCGGTTGTTGCCGTCGCTTATATTTACCCAGGCAGAAGCACAACAACTACTGGATCTGCTGTGTCCGCTGGTAACGGATTTTTTGGCACGTGGAGCATAACGTGGCGGTCAAGCATTTTTTGCAATTCAATGACCTGAGCCGTGCCGAGCTGGAGCACATATTCGAGCGCACGCGTATCATCAAGCAGCGTTTCAAGGCCTATCAACCTTATCACCCACTGGCCGACCGCACGCTGGTAATGATCTTTGAGAAAAGCTCGACGCGCACCCGTTTGTCATTTGAAGCAGGCATGCAGCAGCTGGGTGGCAATGCAATTTATCTCAACACGCGCGACTCACAACTGGGACGCGGCGAACCGGTGGAAGACGCGGCACAAGTCATCTCGCGCATGAGCGACCTGGTGATGATACGCACGTTTGAGCAGGAGATCATTGAACGCTTTGCTGCCCATTCGCGCGTGCCGGTCATCAACGGTTTGACCAACGAATATCATCCATGCCAGATACTGGCCGATATTTATACCTACATCGAACAGCGCGGAACGATACAGGGCAAAACCGTAGCCTGGATAGGTGACTCCAACAATGTTTGCAATACCTGGCTGCAAGCGGCAGAGGTATTCGATTTCAATGTGCATGTCTCTACCCCACCCGGCTATGAAGTGGAGACCGAGCGCGCCGGACTGTTCGGCGAAGACCATTATGAAGAATTTGCCGACCCGATGAATGCCGCGCGCGGCGCCGACCTGGTCACTACCGATGTGTGGATCAGCATGGGCTTCGAGCGCGAAAACGATGCGCGCCGCAAAGCCTTTGCCGACTGGATTGTAGACGCCGAAATGATGTCGGTGGCCAAACCCAATGCGCTATTCATGCACTGCCTGCCTGCGCATCGCGGCGAAGAAGTAGACGCCGCAGTTATCGATGGCCCGCAATCGGCGGTATGGGATGAGGCGGAGAATCGCTTGCACGTGCAAAAGGCGCTGATGGAATATCTGTTGCTGGGGAAAGTTACCAGCTAGAAATTTTCACCACAGAGACACAGAGGCACAGAGAAAAACTCAAACCAATACTCTGTACTGTTTTCTCTGTGTCTCTGTGTCTCTGTGGTTAATTTTTATTGGAATTGAATATGCCTGACATAAAAAAAGCCGTCCTCGCCTATTCCGGCGGTCTGGATACCTCGGTCATCCTGAAATGGCTGCAAGATACTTATAAATGCGAGGTGGTGACCTTTACCGCCGACATCGGGCAGGGTGAGGAACTGGAACCAGCGCGTAAAAAAGCGCTGCAATTTGGCATCAAGCCGGAAAATATTTTTATTGACGACCTGCGCGAAGAGTTTGTGCGCGATTTTGTGTTTCCGATGTTCCGTGCCAACACGGTGTACGAGGGCGAGTACCTGCTCGGCACCTCAATCGCGCGCCCGCTGATCGCCAAACGTCAAATCGAAATAGCCAAACAAACCGGCGCGCAAGCGGTGTCGCATGGCGCGACCGGCAAAGGTAATGATCAGGTGCGTTTCGAGCTGGGTTATTACGCGCTGAATCCGGCAATCAAGGTCATTGCGCCGTGGCGCGAATGGGATCTGCTGTCGCGCGAAAAGCTGATGGCTTATGCCGGGAAGCATGGCATCCCGGTGGACATGAAACACAAACAGGGCGGCTCGCCCTATTCGATGGATGCCAACCTGCTGCACATTTCCTACGAAGGCCGCCATCTGGAAGACCCCGCCGCCGAAGCAGAGGAAAGCATGTGGCGCTGGACGGTGTCGCCGGAAAAAACGCCTGATGCAGCGGAATATCTGGATATCGAATTCAAACAGGGCAACATTGTCGGCCTGAACGGCAAGCCACTCAGCCCGGCGCAAGTGCTGACCAAGCTCAACCAATTAGGCGGCAAGCATGGCATAGGCCGTCTTGATCTGGTGGAAAACCGTTATGTCGGCATGAAGTCACGCGGCTGCTATGAAACGCCCGGCGGAACCATCATGCTGCGCGCGCACCGCGCGATTGAATCGATCACACTGGATCGCGAAGTGGCGCATCTGAAAGACGACCTGATGCCGCGCTATGCCAGCATGATCTACAACGGCTACTGGTGGTCGCCCGAGCGTCGTGCCTTGCAAACGTTGATCGATCACACGCAGCAGCAGGTGAATGGCTGGGTGCGCGTCAAACTGTACAAGGGCAACGTGATCGTCACCGGCCGCGATTCAAAAACCGATTCGCTGTTCGACCCTAACATTGCCACGTTCGAAGACGACAAGGGCGCTTACGACCAGAAAGATGCGGCGGGCTTCATCAAGCTGAACGCGCTGCGTATGCGCATTGCGGCAAAATTATCCAAACGAAAATAGGAAAAGCTATGTCGGACAAATTTGACAACGTCAGTGTGGTAAAAAAATCCAATGTATTTTTTGACGGGAAATGCGTGTCGCATTCCGTGCTGTTCCCGGATGGCACGCGCAAAACGGTGGGTGTGATCATGCCGGGCAGCAAGCTGACATTCAATGTCAGCACACCCGAGCTGATGGAAATCACTGGCGGCACCTGCCATGTCAAAATTGCCGGTGAGCCGGCGCCCAAAAAATATACGGCGGGCACGCAGTTCAAGGTGGCCGCCAACAGTAGCTTCGATATCCACGCGGAGGACGCTGTGGATTATGTTTGCAGTTTTGGTTAATAAACCTTCACCACAGAGACACAGAGGCACAGAGAAAGGCAAAGACAAGTCTTACATACACAGCCAGCATGCAGATTGTCAGATATCACAAACATCCTTCGTTTTTCTCTGTGCCTCTGTGTCTCTGTGGTAGATTTTTTGGTAGATTTTTGAATTTATAAGGACCCCCATGCCATCATTCGACATTGTGTCCGAAGTAGACAAGACCGAAGTTAAAAACGCGATCGAACAGACCAACAAGGAGGTCAGCACGCGCTTTGACTTCAAAGGCTCGGATGCGCGCGTGGAGCCTGCCGAGTTAGTGCTCACGGTACATGCCGACAATGAATTTCAACTCAATCAGGTGCAGGATATCCTGAATACCAAGTTGACCAAGCGCGGCGTAGACATCAAGTGCCTGGATATCAGCGACAAGATTGAAAAAGTCAGCGGCAACAAGGTCAAGCGTTCCTGCACGGTAAAAGTGGGCGTGGAAATTGAACTGGCCAAGAAAATCGTCAAATTGCTGAAAGACAGCAAAATCAAGGTACAGGCCAGTATCCAGGGAGATACCGTGCGCGTCACCGGCAAGAACCGCGACGACCTGCAAGAAGCCATCGCCTTCACGAAAAAATCCATTATCGATTTTCCGTTGCAGTACCAGAATTTCCGGGATTAAATTTAGCGGCAGTGCTTTGGAGGCTATCATGCCTAAAGTTCTCGTTCCCCTCGCCCAAGGTTGTGAAGAAATTGAAGCAGTAACCATCATCGACATCCTGCGCCGTGCCGGTGTCGAAGTAGTCACCGCCGGACTGGACGCACAACCCGTCCGCGCCAGCCGTGGGACGGTGTTGATTCCGGACAGCGTGCTGGATGCAGCGCTCAAACAAACTTATGACATGGTGGTATTGCCCGGTGGTCAGCCAGGCAGCAACAACCTCAAAACCGATGCGCGCATCATTCAGCTGCTGCAGGACATGGCGCACCAAGGCAAATATGTTGCCGCAATCTGCGCTGCCCCATCAGTCCTGGCAGCCAGCGGCATACTGGATGGCAAACGCGCCACCAGCTTCCCCGGCGCGCTGGATGCGTTTCCGCAAGTACAGCAGCAACGCGGGGCATTGGTGGAAGATGGCAAACTGATTACCTCACGCGGCCCGGGCACAGCCATGGATTTTGCATTAACCCTAGTGGAACGCCTGGTCGGCAAAGCCAAACGTGACGAAGTTGAAGCTGGGTTACAACGGGCGTAGCGTTGGCGGGGGGCACCCGCCCGTTTTTTATTGGGGGGGGGGGCAACCCCCCCCAACAAACAAAATAAACCCCCCCCCCGAAAAAAAA
>JANNQM010000047.1:0-5289 GCA_031400735.1 Gallionellaceae bacterium | reverse complement strand
CAAACCCTTGCTCGGCGGCTTTCTGATACCAATACACCGCTTGTTTTGCATCGCGGGTAATCCCTTCGCCCTTGGCATAAGTCAGACCGAGATTGTATTGCGCCGAGGCAAACCCTTGCTCGGCGGCTTTCTGATACCAATACACCGCTTGCTTGGTATCGTGGGCTACCCCTTCGCCGTTGTGATACATCGCCCCGAGATTGAATTGCGCCGAGGCATCCCCTTGCTCGGCGGCTTTTTTGATTAAACGGAAGGCGGCCAAGTGATCGCCTTCCTGGTAATACTTCACTGCCGATTCGACCCATTCATTCAACGTCAACTTCTCAACTTGTTGCTGATACGCGGTTTGCAGGGTTTGCCGTGAGGCTTCGGTTTGTTTTTCTTCCAGTTGCTGTTTCAGACGTGCAATTTCTGCCAGTGCGGCAGTGGTTTCTTTTTTGGACTGGGTGAGTGATTCGGCAATCTGGATATTTTCGGTGCGTATTGTTGAGAGCTCGCCACCGAGCTGTGATAACTGTTTTTGTTTTTTATCGGCATCCAGCATTTTGTGCAGAGATTTCAGCACATCTTCGGGGTCTGCCTTGATTTGCGCCTTGAGCACATACACCGCGCCGTTCCACTTTTCTTCCAGTATTTCTACGCGGGTCACACCGGCAGATAAGGTTTCAATTTCTACTGTGCCCAGTTGGGTGCCATCGGATGAACTTTGCTGCTTCACCAGTGAGCTGACATGGGTTCCAAGCTCGCTTAACAGTTCGCGCTTGACCTCCTGCAAGGCAATGGTGCGTGCACTTAATTTGCTGTCAGCTTCGCTGGCCTGGTAGGTATATTCGCGCACATAGGTTTGTTCAGCGGCAATGGCAATGTTGGAGAAACCAAATATTGCCAAAAAATATACATAGAGGCGGTGGTGGCGTGAACGCGGTGTGCTCATGTTTTTATCCCTTTAACACTTATGTGTCACATTCAACCGAATCCGCATAAATCGAAAACCATCGTATGGCGGATGCAACAAATTCAGGCAATTCACTGTCCCAGCAAGCTGGACGGGGAGTTGACACAGCGCAGCGTTATCCGCCGAATGGAAACAATCGGCATCCACTTACGGCGGAAGGCGCTACGCTTTTCCGCCCTACCTTTTTTGCCACACATAGCCGAATCATTTAACCGCCTTCCCAACTTCCGGCTGAACCCGTGCCCCGGCCTTGACGCCGGCCCGGTCGAGCGACATCACCATCTGATCGCCTTCGTTTAACCCGGAAATGATCTCGGTATATTCCCAATTTGCCAAACCCGTTTTGACCGCCCGTTCCTCCAGCACACCGTTGGTGCCATATAGCAGCACGCGCTGGCCATCTACCAGAGCCTGCGTGGGAATGCGCAGTACGTCCTGGCGCACATCATGAATGATTTCGACATCCGCGCTGTAACCTACCAGCAATGTGTCAGCATTGGGCGTTGGCGAGAACACCACCTCCACCTCTACCGTGCGTGCCTGCTTCTCAAGCTCGGTCACATACGGCGCGATGCGCTTTACATTGCCGGAAAACTGCTTGTCCTTGATTGCATCCAGCGTGATGCGGCCAGCCTGACCTACCTTGAGTTTTGCGGCATCCACTTCATCTATCGGTGCACTGACGAACATGCAGCTATCATCTATCAGGTCTATCGCCGGTGGGGTGGGAATGCCCGGCGGTGACGGGGTGGCATATTCCCCCAGTTCGCCGCTGATATCTGCCACCACGCCGTTAAAGGGGGCACGCAGCACCATCCGTTCCAGCCCGGCCCGAGCCGCGTCAATACGGGAATTGCTCTGCTCGATTTCGCTGCGCGCCGTTTCGCATCCCTGTTGGCGCGCCTTGGCATCGGTCTGCGTGCGGTCAAGCTGTTGTGGCGAAATAAATCCCTGTTCCTTGAGTTGCTGTGCTCGTTGCGCCTCGCGCTGCGACGCTGCCGCCAGGGTGCACGCCTCACTGGCGCGGCTTTTAACGGTGGCCAGTTGCTCCTGGGCGAGAGTTTCCTGGGCGCGCAAATCCTTGTGCCAAAGCTCAAGCAGGATAGTGCCAGCTGCCACCCGCTGGCCTTTTTTGACATTTATTCGGGATATCTGGCCACCGGAAGGAGGGGACATTTTGGCGCGACGGCATGCCTTGACAGTGCCAGCGCGGGTGTTGCTGACCGTGGCCTCAACCACGCCACGCCCGACTTTTGATAACACAACCAATGGTTGTTCCGGGCGCATGAAGTACCATGCAACAACAGCCAGCAAAATCAGTACCGCAATGACAATCAGGGAACGCAAGGAAAGACCGCGCATGCTGTGTTGTGGCAAATCCATTCAGTCTCCTGACAAAAATTTCCTTGCTGAATTGTGTTGAATGTTGCTGGCGGTGTCGCATGTCAACATGCGGGTGAATGGTGCTGATGAGACGAATCGAACGTCCGACCTACTGATTACGAATCAGTTGCTCTGCCAACTGAGCTACATCAGCGCATAGCGGGTTAGGCCAAGGGCTGGTCTAATTTGCCAACGGGCCGCACACGAACGACCACATCCACACCGGCTGCCACCATGCCTGCGGGAAGGGGGGGCAGGCTGCTAATGGTAATTTCATCATCCGGGATATCAGACAGCTCGCCGCTCACGACATCGTAAAAATGATGGTGCGTTTCGATGTTCGAGTCATAAAAAATTTTGCTGGGGTCTACCATCACTTCCCGCACCAGGCCTTTTTTTACAAAAAGCTTTAGCGTGTTATACACGGTGGCCTTGGATGCGTAAGCATGGTGCGCGTCAATCCGCGCCTGAATCTGGTCAGCGGACAAATGCTGGCGTTTGGCAAATAACACTTGGGCAATGTCGATACGCTGCCGGGTCGGGCTGATGCCATGACGTTGCAACAGCTTGACTGCGTCTTCGCGTAAATAGGGGGATAAAGTTTCCATGAGCCGAAGTATATAACATTAACTAATCTGTGTCTAAATGCCCCACCCCGCATTATATGGAGCAACATCAAAAGGTTGTGGCTGGCCGGAAATTAGATTTTGCAGTATTTCGGCACTGCCCGGCGCCATTGTTACGCCGTAGCGGAAATGCCCGCTATTCAGGTATAGATTTTCCAACTGCGGGTGCCGCGCGATGGTTGGAATATTACTCGGCGAGCCAGGCCGCAAGCCAGCCCATTGTTGCATCATGGGCATGTCGCGTAATGGCGGTAATATGTTTTGTGCCCGTTTGAATAAATCATCGTATGCCGCGCGGGTCGTTTGCTTGTCGAACCCCACATCTTCCTGGGTACTGCCGACCAGCAAATGGCCATCGCGACGCGGTATCAGGTATAAATCGCGTTGCACCACGATGTGCTGCAATGGCGGTGCAGCAAATTTGAATAGCAGCATTTGTCCACGCACCGGTTTTATATCCAGTTGCAGCGCATGTTGCCCCAGCACCTGCTGGCTCCATGCCCCGGCGGTGACGATGTAATTATCAGCGCAATACTCACCGGCTGAAGTGGTGACCTTCTCTACCCTGTCATGGTCGGCCTGTATGCGTTGCACTGCACATTGTTCGATAATAATGCCGCCCAGCGATTCCACCCGTTTGCGCAGCGCGCGCATCAAGCGCGGATTGCGCACTTGCGCCACCTGCGGCAGATACAGCACATCATCATTGGTGGGCAAGGCATAGTCAGCCGCCTTGCCTTGCAGCAGCGCGACTTGATGTGCCGCACACCATTGCTGCGCGATAGGGGCATTGAACGGAGCGCATACCACCAGGCCACTGCTATCGTATTCGGGATCAATCCCGCTGCTCTGGTGCAAATCGTCTGCCCATGCGGCAAATAACGATGCGCTGTGCAGGGCCAGGCGGGTGACTTCATCGGGACAATCCCACGGGCATAACAACGACAAAATACCGCCACCAGCCCAGGATGACTCTTGCCCGACTGTGCCACGCTCCAATATCGTCACGGTCGCGCCGTGCTGCAATAAACGTTCGGCGGTAGCCAGACCAATGATGCCAGCACCGATTACAATAAAATCCTGTTTCATTCCCTTTCCCGCTATCCTTGCCGAGCATGCAGGCATGCTGATTTATTGATAAGATTTTGCAGTGCGCGCATGATACTCCTCCCGCGCAATCTTCCTCACGGGGAAAAACATGGTACGTACATTTGTTTTCTTTTTAGGGTTACTGCTTCCTGCTGCTCTGTGGGCCGACAGCATATATGATCTCCCCGCCCCTTCCGGCGGCACTCAGCGCCTGTTGCTGATGCAAGTAGAACGCCCGGTCGCGGTGCTGGTTGTTTTTGCCGGTGGTGACCGCGCGCTGGGGATAGCGGAGGATGGCAGCATGGAATGGGGTTCGTCCAGCCTGCTGGTACGCACCCTGCCCTTATTTGCGCAGCACGGTTTTGCGGCGGCGGTAGTGGACTTACCCTCCGCGCAGCAGGCCAAGCCCACAGCCAATTTCCCTGATAGCGCAGCACATGCACAGGATATCGCTGCCGTGATTGATTTCTTACGGCATAGCAAGCTGCCGGTATGGCTGATAGGGACGGGTAGCGGCATTACATCAGTTTTGAACGCAGCCATGCACCTGCAAAAAAAGGGAGCCGACGGAATTGTTGTCACGCCCGGAATCGAGCCCAGTTGGAACACTCACCTGGGCGCCATCCGCATTCCCACGCTGGTGGTCCGCAAGGGCGACCCATGTCATCCTGCACCGCGCGACCCATCCGGCACTATTGCCGCTCTTGCCAATACACCGAAAGCGGAAGAATTAATCGTACAAAGCGCTGTTCAAGCGGATGCGGATCCGTGCAGCATCGCGCCAGTGCACGGATTTCTCGGCATGGAAAATCAGTTCGTAGATAAAGTTGCAAACTGGATTAAAGCCGTATTGAGCCAGAAAAATTACATCTAATTCCGTTTCCCGATCGATAGGCACATAATTCTGTAGGGGCGCGATTCACCCTGCGGGTGCAAGAACCTCTGCGAGGCATCGCGCCCGATCTATAAGCAGGGCGCGATAAATCACGCCCCTACGATATGACACTATTGATCGGGAAACGGAATAAGGCCGGTATGTTTTAGAGGCGCCCTTTATAGCACCGGCTGGGTCAGTGCCTTGGGTAATGGGAACACTACATTCTCGCTGATCCCGTCCAACTCCTTGACGCTGGCGGCACCCAGCTGCTGTAATCGGTGAATCACCGCCTGCACCAATACTTCCGGGGCAGAAGCACCGGCGCTGATGCCGACATGAAATTTTCCGGTCAGCCATTC
>JANNQM010000046.1:0-23256 GCA_031400735.1 Gallionellaceae bacterium | reverse complement strand
GCCAGCATCCGCGATGTAATCCTGTTCCCGCAAATGCGTCCCGAGACTTAGCGCTGACACGCCTTAACCAATCTGCTACCCTGTGTTTCCGCTCACCCAACCAGACGGAGGACAGTATGAAAATTAACGAAGGTAATGCTGACAGAGTTATCCGCGTAATCGCCGGTCTAGCCTTGCTCACGCTGTTGCTCACCGACAGTTCATACAAATGGTTAGGCTTGCTCGGCCTGCCACTCGTGCTGACCGGGGCAATTGGGTTTTGTCCTGGTTATGCAATCTTCGGTATGAGTACCTGCCCGACTGACAAAAAAAATTAATTTTCATCGCAGTAAGCTGTGCCCAAAGGACGAACTTATGGGCGCATTAATTATCCGCTCTAGGTACCCATGCTGGAAATTCTATTAATTGCTGCTGTGCTGGTCCTGGTCATTGTGCTGCTGGTGATGCAGCGCAAACTGCCCGCACATGCGGCCCAGGTGCTGGAACAACAGCATCGCGCGATGTTGGTCGATTTGCATGATGGCCTGACCAAACAAGGCGACCGCCTGGCCGAGCAAGGGCGTGAGGACCAGAAATTGATACAGGATTCCTTTCGCAATGCCACGCAACATCTGGCCAATAGCGTGGAAACGTTGGTCAAAACCGTGGATGGGCGGCTGGAGCAGATCGGTGGAAAAGTCAGCGAGCGCCTGGACGAAGGCTTCAAGAAAACCAACGAGACGTTTGTCAGCGTGATGTCGCGGCTGGCAACCATCGACGAGGCGCAGAAAAAAATCGACGGCCTGACCACCAACATGGTCAGCCTGCAGGAATTGCTGGGCGACAAGCGCTCGCGTGGCGCCTTTGGCGAGGTGCAGCTGGAAGGCCTGGTGCGCAATATCCTTTCGCCTTCCATCTACGAATTTCAATACACGCTGACCAACGGCAGCCGCGCCGACTGCGTGTTAAAACTGCCCGAACCAACCGGCATGGTGGCGGTGGACGCGAAGTTTCCACTGAAAAACTATCACCGCATGTTTGATACAGCTTTAGCCGAACCGGACCGAACGCTGGCACGGCGCCAGTTCAAAGCCGACATCAAAAAGCATGTTGACGACATCAGCAGCAAATACATTATTCCCGGCGTAACGTCGGATGGCGCGGTGATGTTTGTGCCGGCCGAAGCGGTGTTCGCGGAAATTCATGCCTACCACCCCGATGTAATCGATTACGCAATGCAGCGCCGGGTGTGGGTGGTGTCGCCCACTACCTTGATGGCAGTTTTGAATACCGCGCGCGCAGTGATGAAAGATGTAGAAACGCGCAAGCAGGTACATATCATTCAGGATGAGCTGGGCAAGCTGAGCAAGGACTTTGGCCGTTTTGATGAGCGCATGAAAAAACTGGCCGAGCATATACGCCAGGCAAATAAGGATGTGGAAGACGTGCAGATCAGCAGCCGCAAGATTACCGACCGTTTTTCAAAAATAGAACGTGTGGATCTGGAGCACGCAGCTGAGTTGCCCGGACCAGTCGATGAACCTTAAAACCGTAATTCATTCACCACAGAGACACAGAGGCACAGAGAAAACCAAATGCTATATACAAACTTTACCCCCGGTCAGGTGAATGAAATGCTCAAAACTTTCCTTTTTTTCTCTGTGCCTCTGTGTCTCTGTGGTTAAATTTTTTTAGTATGAATAAATTTCTACCCATATGAAACTCGCCGTCGCACAAATCAATTGCACAGTGGGAGACCTGCAAGGCAATGCCGCAAAAATTCTGGCGTATGCCGAGCGTGCGCGGCAGCAAGGTGTCACGCTACTGCTGACACCGGAACTGAGTTTATGCGGCTATCCGCCGGAAGATTTATTGCTGCACGCCGGGTTCTACCGCGCTTGTGACCGCGCACTGCATGACCTGGCGCAACAGGTGCATGGCATTAGCGTGATCGTTGGTCACCCGCACGAAGAGAACGGCCAGCGCTACAACGCCGCTTCACTGCTGCGCAACGGCGCGATTATCGCCACTTACCACAAGCATACGCTGCCCAATTACGGTGTCTTCGATGAAGAGCGGTACTTTACGCACGGCACGTCACCCTGCGTGTTTGAAATGGAGGGCATTAAATTCGCGCTGACCATTTGCGCCGATGTATGGGAAAAACATGCGGCACAGCTGGCGCTCAATGCGGGTGCGCAAGTGCTGCTGGTGCTGAACGCTTCACCCTATCATCTGGATAAATATCTGTCGCGTTACCAGGCCATACGCGAGCGCATTGGCGAGAGCGGATTGGCGATGGTGTATGCCAATCTGGTGAGCGGCCAGGACGAACTGGTGTTTGATGGCGGGTCGTTCGCAATGGATGCACAGGGTAACCTGACCCACCAGTTTGCCCCTTTCGAAGAATTGCTGGGCGTGGTGGAAATGCAAGATGGCAAACCGTTGCCGGGAGAAATCCTGCCGCCGCTGATGCATGAAGACAGCATTTACCGCGCGCTGTGCCTGGGAGTCAAGGATTACATAGTCAAGAACCGCTTTCCCGGTGTGCTGCTGGGCTTGTCGGGTGGCATTGATTCTGCATTGACACTGGCCATCGCCGTGGATGCCCTGGGTGCGGACAAGGTGCGCGCGGTGATGATGCCATCGCCTTACACCGCGCAGATCAGCCTGGATGATGCGCGCGAAATGGCCGGCATATTAGGCGTGCAATATGAGGAACTGGATATCAAGCCGACGTTCGATGCCTATCTCGCTACGTTGCGAGGTTTATTTGCAGGCACCGCAACCAACGCTACCGAAGAAAACTTGCAGGCCCGCATACGCGGCAATTTGCTGATGGCGCTGTCTAACAAATTTGGCTCACTTGTGTTGACCACCGGCAACAAATCAGAAATGACCGTAGGCTATGCCACGCTATATGGCGATATGGCCGGCGGCTTTGCATTGTTGAAGGATGTCAGCAAGACCTGGGTTTACCGTTTGGCACATTACCGCAACAGTCTGGGTCGCGTGATTCCGGAACGCATCATCACCCGCCCGCCCAGCGCCGAATTAAAACCCGATCAGACCGACCAGGACACCTTGCCGCCGTACGATGTGCTGGATGGCATCATGGCCTGCTATGTGGAGCAGAACCTGTCCATCGCCGAGATCATGGCGCGCGGGTATGTTGAGGCGGATGTGCGTCGCGTCGTTAAAATGATACGGCTGAATGAATACAAGCGGCGCCAGGCGCCGGTGGGCGTGCGCATCACTGACCGAGGCTTTGGTAAGGATTGGCGCTATCCGATAACAGTCCACTATCAGGATGACTTTTAGATGCGCCCTTAACTACCCCAAATTCGCCCTCAGCGATTTCCCATGATTGTAGTAAGATATATCCGCCACATTACCCGTCACATAACCTGGGGAGCAGACAATGAAAAAAATAGAAGCCATTATCAAACCATTCAAGCTGGACGAAGTGCGTGAAGCATTGTCTGCGCTAGGGGCGACCGGCTTGACGGTAACCGAGGTAAAAGGCTTCGGCAGGCAGAAAGGCCACACCGAACTGTACCGGGGCGCCGAATATGTGGTCGACTTCCTGCCCAAGATCAAGGTCGAGGTGGTAGTGACGGCATCCATGCTGGAAGCCGCAGTCGACGCCATCGTCAAGGCAGCCCATACCGGCAAGATCGGCGATGGGAAAATATTTATAACTTCGGTGGAGCAGGTTATCCGCATCCGAACGGGTGAAACTAACGAGGCGGCGATATAATTTTGTAGGGGCGCGATTCATCGCGCCCTGACTTACCCGCGCACCCAAAAAAGGGCGCGATAAATCGCGCCCCTACAGATTTTTCAATAACACCTTCACCGCACCGCCGCCGCCTTCGTTCGGCGGCGTTTCACAAAACGCCAGCACTTCCACACACTGCGTCAACCAATGACGTACACGGCTTTTCAATATCCCTTCTCCGCCTTCGCTATGCCGCCCCTTGCCGTGTATCACGCACACACAGCGCAGGCCATTTTGGGTGGCATCGTGCAGGAATTCCAGCAGCAACCGGCGCGCCGCTTCGCTGTGCAGGCTGTGCAAATCCAGCCGGTCCTGAATCGGCCATTCCCCGCGCCGCAGCTTGCGCAAAGTCATCCGAGAAATCCCGGGGCGGGCAAATTCGGTCAGCAGTTTGTCTTCTGCACCATGATCGGAAAGATGGTCCTGAATTTGCGTGGGCGCGGCGGAAGGGGTCGGTGACAAACGTTTTGGGAGTTTTACTGCCGTGGTGCGATTGGCGGGCTGCAACGGCGTGACACCATCCAAAGATTGGCGGAACAAATCGGCATCAATCGGCAGCGTCGGGTCGCTGGGTTTTTTCATGGCGGGCTGTTGGAGCCACTGTATTCTTTCACGCCTGCGCGCTCAAATATTTATCCGCATCCAGTGCTGCCATGCAACCCGTGGCCGCGCTGGTGACGGCTTGGCGATAGACGTGATCCTGCACATCCCCTGCAGCGAATACCCCGGAAATACTGGTAGCGGTAGCATTGCCAGACTGACCACTGCGCGTGATGATGTAGCCGTTGTTCATTTCCAGCTGGCCCTCGAAAATATCGGTATTGGGTTTGTGACCGATCGCAATGAATACACCAGTTAGCGGGATATCCTGTGGCGCGCCCTCCTTGGCCGGTTTGATGCGCATGCCGGTGACGCCGCTGTCGTCGCCCAGCACTTCTTCCAGCACCTTGTTCAATTGCAGCGTAATCTTTCCTTCCTTCACCTTTTCCATCAAATGGTCAACCATGATGCGCTCGGCGCGGAATGTGTCGCGCCGATGCACCAAGGTAACGTGGCGCGCAATGTTGGAAAGGTATAGCGCTTCTTCCACCGCAGTATTGCCGCCGCCAATCACCGCCACATCCTGCCCGCGATAAAAAAATCCGTCGCAAGTGGCGCAACCGGAGACACCCTTGCCCATGAATTTTTCTTCCGAAGGCAAGCCGAGATATTGCGCCGACGCGCCGGTTGCGATAATAAGCGCGTCGCAGGTATAGCTATCCGCATCGCCAATCAGCAAAAAAGGTTTTTGTTGCAGCTTGGCGGTGTGAATGTGGTCAAAAATAATCTGCGTTTTGAAGCGCTCTGCATGCTGCTGAAAACGCGCCATTAACTCCGGGCCTTGTACACCCATTGCATCAGCTGGCCAGTTATCCACGTCGGTGGTAGTCATCAATTGCCCGCCCTGGGCCATGCCGGTAATCAGCACCGGACTGAGGTTGGCACGTGCCGCATAGACTGCGGCAGAATATCCGGCAGGGCCGGAACCGAGAATAAGCAAGCGGTGGTGTTGAGTCGTTTTTTCCATTTTTCAAAACTTCCTGCAAAAATTATCAAAGGGGCGAAATTTAACAGTGGCCAGCCCATCTGTCGAGTAAAATACACAACATGTTTATGCGTCTGTATTTTTTGCTGTTATTTACTTTCCCCTGCGCTGCAGCGGAACTGCCGGGCATACAACCATTTATAGAGGAAATGGTCGCAAAACATGAATTCAAACGTGACCAACTGGTACAAATATTTGAACGTGCCCAGCATGTCCCGGCTGTCATCAACGCGATCTCCCTGCCTTCCACGATCAAACCCTGGACCGAGTACCGCGCCAATTTTATAAATGATAAGCGCATCACCGGCGGTCTCAAATTCTGGCAACTGCATGAAGAAACACTAGAACGTGCTGAGTGGGAATTTGGCGTGCCACAGGAAATTATCGTCGCGATTATCGGCGTGGAAACCATGTATGGCCGCAATAGCGGCAAATTCAGCGTTCTCAATGCCCTGACAACACTGGCCTTTGATTACCCGCCGCGCGAGGCTTTTTTCCGAAGCGAGCTGGAAAATTATTTGGTGCTGGCTCGCGATCAGGATTGGGATATTTACCAGGTGAAAAGTTCATATGCAGGCGCATTGGGCATCCCGCAATTCATGCCCAGCAGTTACCTGAAACATGCTGAAGATTATGATAACGACAACCTGATAGATTTGATGGATAGCCCGGTGGATGCCATTGGCAGCGTGGGAAATTACCTGAAGCAATATGGCTGGCAAAAAGGCGGGCCCGTTGTTGTCGCTGCCACCGTCAACGCTCCGGTTGATACAAGCGCACTCAGCACTGCCCGCAACCTGACGGCATGGGCTGAGATGGGTGTAATCCCGGCGCAAAGCATCACCGCTGACCAAATGGCACTACTGCTGGATTTCACCGTCCCCGACGGAAAGGAATACTGGCTGACTTTCAATAACTTCAAAGTTATCAGGCTGTACAACCACAGTAATTTTTATTCGATGTCGGTCTATCAACTGGCCGAGGAATTGCGTAAGGGCAGGAAAATATTGAATTAATTGGCGGAAGCTGTGAGATTCGAACTCACGGAACATTGCTGTTCGGCAGTTTTCAAGACTGCTGGTTTAAACCACTCACCCAAGCTTCCAAATTTTAATATTACATAAGAACGACGGCAGTTGTGGCTTCGACATAACCTTAAGGTTAGTCTACGCCGCAACCTTAAAGCGGTTGTGGCTTCGACATAACCTTAAGGTTAGTCTACGCCGCAATAAGCCACTGCGTGGCGTATTGTCAAGACTGCTGGTTTAAACCACTCACCCAAGCTTACGGTACTTTTGGAGGTCGACATGATACCCGAATTCCCCTGGACACTTAAAGGCCTCTATGGGATTTTGCCGGATTAATTGCAACTTTTATCCCGATTAGGTACTCTTACGCCCGTCGTAATTATTTACAGGAGAGTCACCATGCAATACCAAACCATATCGCAAACTGGCGCACTGGGTCTTGAACAGAACAAAGTGCTGCGCAACACTTACATGATGCTGGCGCTGACCATGGTGCCTACTGTCATTGGCGCCTTTGTCGGGTTGTCGACGAATTTCTCCTTCATGGCACAAGCCCCTATCATGGCTCCGCTTTTGATGTTTGCGGTGATGATGGGCATGTTGTTTGCAGTCAGCGCGTTGCGCAACAGCGCATGGGGAATCGCCATGTTGCTGGGCTTTACCTTTGTGGCAGGCTGGTTCCTCGGGCCGATACTGCAAACCGCGCTGCAATTGAGAAATGGCGCGCAACTGATTGGCTTGGCAGCCGGCGGCACCGGACTGATTTTCTTTAGCCTGGCTACCGTGGCAACCGTGACCAAGAAGGATTTCAGCTTCATGGGCAAATTCCTGTTCATAGGCTTGATCCTGCTGATCGTCGCGTCGCTGGCGAACCTGTTTTTCCAGATACCCGCCCTGTCGCTGACCATTTCTGCAATCGCTGTGCTGATTTTTTCAGCCTACATCCTGTTTGATGTCAGCCGGATAGTGAATGGCGGCGAAACAAACTATGTGATGGCGACCATGGGGCTGTACCTGAATATCTATAACCTGTTCGTTAACCTGCTGCATCTGCTGATGGCATTCAGCGGTGAGCGGGACTAACTAACCTAGCCTCACCCAATGAAAAAGGCGGCCAGGCCGCCTTTTTCATTTCTCCCCCTCTACAAATCATTTTTTCGCAGTGAGTCCGGCCAGTTCAGTTTCGCTGAATCCGGCCGCCCGCCGCGCTTCCAGGTTGAATGGTCCACGCAATGCCGGGGCCTGGTATTGATCAGCCAGCAGTTCGTAAGTGGCAACTGGCTCCAGGCCTCTTTGCGCGCACAGCCAGTTATACCAGCGGTTACCTACCAGCACATGGCCAATTTCGTCGGCCAGAATAACATCCAATATCTCTGCCGCTGCCATTTCTCCCGCCTGAGCCAGCTTGGCCCGTACTGCAGGCGTTGCATCCAGTCCGCGCGCTTCCAAAGTGCGTGGAACAAGCGCGATGCGCGCCAGGATATCGTCGCGGGTTTTTTCCGCCATTTCCCACAAGCCATTGTGTGCCGGAAAATCCCCATAGGCGTAACCATTTCTGGCCAGATGGGCTGACAATAAATTGAAATGGCGCGTTTCTTCTGCCGCGACCCCCAGCCAGTCAAAATAATATTCATCAGGCATAGCCGGAAAACGCCAGATAGCATCCAGCGCCAGGTTGATCGCATTGAATTCAATATGGGCCAGCGCGTGTATCAGCGCTGCGCGGCCCGTCACAGTATGCATTGAGCGGCGCGGTACAAGCTGGTGCGATACCAGTTCAGGAAGCGAAGGGCGGCCCGGAACAGCTTGAGCTGCCTTAAAAATAGTTGCTGTGTCCAGGCTGATCGCACCTTCGTGGTTCGCTTCAGCAAGCGCAATGACCCCGGCGGATTTGGTATCGTGCTCCGGTTCAGCCAACCAGTGCAGTGCGGCGTGACGAAGTTCGGACGGGACAGATTGCATATTACGGCCGTACAAACAGCGCAATGGATTCCACATGTGACGTATGCGGAAACATATTCATCACGCCTGCGGATTTAAGCTGATATCCCTTGTGGTGCACCAGCACCTCGGCATCGCGCGCCAGCGTAGCCGGGTTGCACGAGACATACACTATGCGCTGTGGCGCATCTGCGCCCAGCGCCTTGACCAGCTCAAACGCGCCGTCGCGTGGCGGATCAATCAGCATTTTGTCGAAATGACCGAGTTGGGCCAAACTTGCCTCGTCCAGCCCGAACAAATTCATCTCGCAGAATTCCGTATTGACGGTTAACCCATTAAATCCGGCATTCTGTGTGGCGCGTTTTACCAACGCGATGCTGCCCTCAATTCCCACCACTTGAGCGCCACTGCGTGCAATAGGCAAAGTGAAGTTGCCCAGCCCGCAAAATAAATCGGCAATGCGCTCGCCCGGCTGCGGGTCAAGCAAACGCATCGCGCGGCTGACCATGACCCGGTTCATGTCCGCATTAACCTGGGTAAACTCGGTCGGCGCAAACGGCATCGTGATGCCGAATTCCGGCAGGCTGTAGGTCAACGGCGGCGCATCCAGCGGATAAAAAGGCACGACCGTTTCCGGCCCCTTGGTTTGCAGCCAGAACTGCACCTGGTGCGCATCCGCGAACTGTTTGATCGCCACTTCGTCCGCTGGCGATAACGCTTGCAGGATGCGCAGCACCAGCACATCCACATGCTCGCCCACTGCCACTTCAATTTGCGGCAGCGCATCGCGCACGGTAAATTTTTCATTCAGCTGGCCGAGCAGCGGCAACAGCCGGGCGATCTTGGGGGTCAGTACTTCGCAATGCTGCATGTCGGCCACATAGCTGCCCTGCTTTTCGCGGAACCCGACCAGGGTCTTGCCTTTCTTTAACACATGCCGCACCGACAACCGCGCGCGCTGGCGGTAACCCCACGCCTGCCCAAAAATCGGCGGCAGGATGGTCTCTGCCTTGATGCGTCCGATGTGCCACAAATTATCTTCCAGAATGCGCTGCTTGGCCGCGACTTGCGCGCGCTCGTCCATGTGCTGCATCGAACACCCGCCGCAGATGCCGAAGTGCGCGCATTTCGGCTCAACGCGCATAAAGGCGGGTTTAATTATCTGGCCGACTTTTGCGATCTCAAAACTGGTTTTCTTACGGTAGGAAGAATAGGTGACGCGCTCGCCAGTCAGCGCGCCTTCGATGAAAATTACTTTGCCGTCGGCATGCGCAATGCCGCGCCCTTCGTAATCAAGCGACTCAACTACCACGCCGTCCATTGTTTTTTCTGTCATGTCACTCAACCGTAAATTTTGCTTCTAACCGCGCACCAATCTTCCCTAGCGCGCTATAGGCCAACGCCCAGCCAAACAGCACACCCGCACCATTGGCCAGCATGTCAGCATAGGAAAATTCACGGTAGCCGGTCATGCGTTGCAGGTATTCCAGCACGACACCCATGACTATCAGTAGCGCTGCCACAACCATCCGCTGTTGAATTTTTTGGTAGGCATGACTGAACCACAGCATCAAGAAACCATATGCCAGCGCGTGCTCGACCTTGTCCAGGTAGCTGAAAGGAAGCGGCTGTGGCGGCGGAGGAATAAGGGAAAGATAAACAACAGCTGCCACCCATAGCGCGCCCAGCGCCAGTCCGGCATGACGAAATGTGCGCATGCTCAGGGCTTGGGCAGGGGCCAGGCGGCGAGATATTCCTGCCAATGCGGCTCGCTGGATTTGCCCAAAACACTTCGCACCAATTCACATTCCTTGTGGTAACGGGCCGGAGAAAATTGACCGCGCATCAACTGGAAGCGCGCATACACCAGCCAGGTGTTCACGACATCGGTTTCGCAATAATTGCGTATCTCACTAAGTTTCCCCTGCTTGTATGCTGGCCACACCTGGCTGCCATCCATGCCCAGCTTGCCGGCAAAGCCAATCAGCTTGGCCAGCTCGTCCAGCGGGGCATTGGCGCGGCCGGTGTACATGGCCAGCAGGTCCATCAGGTCAAGATGGCGCGCATGATAGCGGCTGATGTAGTTGTTCCATTTGAAGTCCTTATCGTCTTCGCCCATGTCCCAATAGCGTGCGCACTGTACACCGTGGATCAATCCGCGGTAGTGCAACACCGGCAGGTCAAAGCCGCTGCCATTCCATGACACCAGTTGCGGCGTGTATTTTTCGATGCCGTCAAAAAAACGCTGGATCAACACGCCTTCGCTGTCTTGCTCATCGCCCAAAGTCCACACGCGAAAATTATCGCCTTCGCGCAATGCGCAAGAGATTGCCACGACGCGCTGCAAATGATGCGGCAAAAAATCGCTGCCGGTTTTTTGGCGGCGCATCTGAAATGCCATTTCCGCCACATCCGCATCGCTCACTTGTGCATCCAGCTGGTATAGCGTGCGCAGCCCGACAATGTCGGGGATGGTTTCAATATCAAATACAAGGATGGGAGTCATATTAGCCACAGCTCAATAAAGGGCACCTCTAAAAATCCAAACTCCGTCGCGATACGGCGTTGCTCACAAAAAAATGGCTCCTTACATATCATTACATATGCGGCGTCGCAATTTTTTGCTCGCGCCTTGTCTCGCTTAGGATTTTGAATTTTTAGAGGTGCCCTGAAGTAGCGCATTGTAGCCCATCACTGGTCGGCTGTAACAATGAGGCTCAATTTGCTAGACTGATCCTGTGTTTATCCACGCCGCCTTGTTGTTCGCGCTCACCTTTCCTACGCATGCCGCGTGGGCGGAGACAGTCATTCTGCAAATCAATGATGTGCGCATTCAGGCCGAAGTCGCGCGCACGCCGCAAAACCGCAGCCAGGGGCTGATGCAGCGCACCCATCTCTGCGCAGATTGCGGCATGTTGTTCGTGTTTTCCCAAGCGGATCGGCATGCGTTCTGGATGAAAAATACCCCATTGCCATTAAGCATCGCCTTCATCGCTGCCGACGGCACTATCCTGAACATCGAGGATATGCAGCCCAATACCACTGACCACCACACCGCCCAAGGCGACGCGCTGTATGCACTGGAAATGAATCGCGGCTGGTTTATTCAAAGAGGCGTGAAGTCGGGGCATAAAATCAATGGTTTGCCCTCCGGAATACAAGAGTAAAGTCGCCTATTGTCCTTCAGTACAATGCCTGTATTGGGTAGCTCCCGGTAAGATGGGTCAGTAATTCGTAGAATTATCTTTACGGATTGTCCTTAATCTTAATCTTTACAAAGAGAGTCCCATGAATACTCAAACCATTAAACAATGTGCGACTTCTATTAATGCCGTCCGGAACCTGCTACTGGCGTTGGCAGCTGTGGCTGTGATGTCGGCCTGCTCACCTTCTGCTGATGAGGATTCCGCCAAAAACCAAGTCGTAGCCGAGCAGGCGCGGAAAGATTTGCTGGCTGAGCAAGCAGCCGAGAAAGCCCGCCAGGACGAGGCCAAGTCGCAACAGGATACTGCCGTTGCCCAAGCAGTCGCTGCAGAGCGGCGCGCAGCAGCCAGATCGGGCGGCTCCCAACAACCCCCCCGCACCTCCAGCACGCGCAGCGTTTGTTCGAATTGCGGCGTCGTGGTCGCGGTGAATGAAGTCAAGACGGCTGGTAAAAGCACTCCGTTAGGTGTCATTGCCGGTGGCGTCGTAGGCGGCCTGCTCGGGAATCAGGTTGGCAAGGGCACGGGCCGCGATGTAGCTACCGTGGCAGGTGCGGTAGGTGGTGCTTACGCAGGTAGCCAGATTGAGAAAAACGTGCGCAAAACTACCAACTATGAAGTCGTTGTCAGAATGGAAAACGGTGAAGAGCTCACGGTCCGCCAGGCCACCAACCCAAATGTGGTTAAAGGTGATTCCATCCGGATTGAAAACGAGATGGTGGTAAGACGCTAAGCGTTTGGTCAGCTTATCAGGATAGTAGCCAGCCCCAGCAACAATCCCATACTCACCACATCCGTGGCAGTAGTCAGGAAGATGCTGGATGCAGTGGCGGGATCGGCACCGAAACGTTTCAGCGTAAGCGGAACAATGGCGCCGGAAATGCCGCTGATCGTGCATGCCCCGACCATCGCCATGAACACCACCAGGGCCAACACCAAGGCGTGCGGGGAGTGTTGCGAGTTGGCAATGTAGTACATTGCGATTCCGGAAACGATGCCGACTGGTGCGCCGTTCATTGCGCCGAGCAATCCCTCCTTTGTAATCAGCTTGCGTGAATCTCCCGATTTTATTTCGCCTAGCGTAATGCCGCGCAATGTCACCGCCAGTGCCTGGCAGCCGGTGTTGCCGGATTGTCCGGCCAGTACCGGCAGGAATACTGCGAGCACCACCAGTTCATCTATCGTTCCCTGAAAAAACGCCACTACACCGCCCGCCAAAAATGCCGTCACAAGATTGAGCTGCAACCACGGGTGACGGAACATGAAACTGCGTAACATGGGCGTGGAAATGCGCTCCTCTTTTTCTACGCCGACCATGGTGCCAGCCTGTGCGGTAATATCAAACGCCTGTGCTTCAAAGATGGCCTGACCGCGCACCAGACCCAGCAACCTGCCCTGCTCGTCACACACCGGATAGACCGGATAATGGCGGCTGAGCGACAGCTTCATTGCTTCGGCGATCTCCATGTCGGCGCGGAACACAAATACATCGCGCAACATGATGTCGGCCAGCTGCGCATCGCGCTCGGCAAACAACAGATCGCGCATCGTGACCAGCCCAATCAGCTTGTCATCCGGGCCGGTCACATACCCATACGTAATGAAGGCCACTTTAACCAGCGCACGCAGCTTTTCAATGGCCTGCTCCACCGTCATCTCGGGCAGGAACATGGCATACGTCGGCTCCATGAAATATCCTATGGTGTCCTTTCCGAAGGCCCGGTTGCGTTCCCACTGGCGCGCCAGTTGTGGCGTCGCACTATCGATGATTTGCTGACGTTGATTTTCTGGCAACTCTCGGAGGATGGACTGCGTGAAGGCCGGGTTGAGGTCGGCCAGTGCCTGAAAGGCCAGCGTGGGCTGCACCGCTTCCAGCAGCGCGGCCGCCTCGTTCGGCGGACATGCCGTTAACTGCTCAACCAATTGTCGTCGGGGCTGATTATTTTGCATTTGAGATGCTGATAGTGTTTTGTTCTGCATAGTTACTCTTCCCCTTCTTTGAACCACAGCGCTTTTCTGGAAAGAAGGTTAACCCGCACAACAACTGGGCGCAACTTTTATCCGCTCAAGGATTTTTCAGAAAAGCGGCAATCTCGGCAATCACTTCCTGCTGGTGTCCAACCCACATATGCCCACCAGTAGAGAATCCAACGAAGCGAGCTCGCGGAATGTGCTCAGCGCTATAGCGCGCACCTTGATAGGTTCCAAATAAATCATCCTCTGCGCTGAAGATCAGCGTAGGCACGGCAATACGTTCCAGATCAAAACGCGTCAGCGAAGCAATCACTGCCGCATCGTTCAGCAACCCGAGTCGACGCGGACTGATAGGCAGAATGTGTTCAAGCATGTGTGAAATTCTGGCCTGCTCCTCGGCACTGGCATTTTTTACAATGGCCGGAGGTGTGGCGAGCAGAGCCCGTATCATGGTTTGTGGCACAAGCTGCAGCCCGACCCAGAACAGGAAATCCGACTTCAATGCAGTATCAAACAGGAATTCCAGTCCTGCCGGGCTCTGCACCGCGGGCGCCCCTTCCGGTCGTGGCGCATAGGCCACCGGCACCAGCAGCACCAAGGCGCTGGTGCGCGCCGGATAGCGCAATGCAAATTGCATGGCTGACGGCCCACCGGCAGAAGCGCCAGCAATCGCCACGCGCGGTATATTCAGCGCATCCAGCAGGCAGGCGTGCGCATCGGCCTGGGCAATGATCGAAGCATCGGCTGGGACAGGGGTATGCAGATAACCAAAGCGCGACATCGAGATCACACTGTATCCGAGATGATCCATCGCCTCGGATAACACCAGGCCCTGTTCAAAACCGCCACCGGCACCATGCACCACCATTAGCGGCGGGCCTTTTCCGGCGATTCCGTATTCAATAACCCCGCAAGGGGTTTCAACGATGCGGCTGCCCAACGTGACGCGCTGGCGTTCACGTTGAATGTCGTGTTGGTAGCGGGTGTAGGTTAAAACTGCCAGGCCAACAAACAGCAGGCCGACGAAAATAATGACTACGGATTTTTTGGCTGGCATCGGGTCCCTGGTCTTCAGAATTTCAGTTGCGGAATGCGGCTACGTTAATCGACCAGAACCACCGTGGCCACTGCACTGGATTTATCAATATCCAGTTGCACTTCGCAATATTCATTGCTTTCACTGGTGGGGGTCGGATCGTCCGCACAACTGCACCCACCCAATATCCCCTGATAAAAAATCCCGGCGCGCACACGGATAATATTGTCCATCTCGGCCACTTTGTGGATCATTACCGAAATCGGCTCGGCGGTGACGTAATTGGCTGAAGTTAATCCCTGCTGCAGCGGCAATTGGTCGGCGCCCAATTGCGCGATTTCCTGCTTGAGTACAGTATTGAAATCGGCTGTTCCCCAGGCACGCAAAGTCTTGTTGAGATGGATCATAGTTCGGTACTCAAATTTACACTATCATTCCACGATCGCATTGGTCCTGCGCAGGCGATCAGCCATTACCCGCATCACATGCAGTGCAAATTCGGGTTTCTTCTGAATCAGAAAATTAAACCGCTCGCGCTCGATAGGTAAAAATTTGCAACCGCTTACCGCCACGACCGTTGCTGATCGAGTGCTGTCATCGATTATTGCCATCTCCCCGACGATGGCACCGGCCACCGCAGTCTCCATCACCCTGTTGCCAACAATGATTTCGGCAGTCCCGGATATAAGGACATACATGAAATTGCCGCGCTCACCTTCCTTGAACAAAACTTGTCCCGCAGGCACCGTTTGTAAATCCATCTGATGCCGAAACAACTCCAGCAAGTCCATATCACTTCCCTGCGATTTTAATAGTGCATTGATTTCAGTTTCAGGGTATCTAAAAAGAGAGCTTCCGGAAACGCGCTTTGTTGCAGACTCTTCAACCTGAATAGCTATCATTTCCATTCATGGGCTATCTTAAACCAAGACTATAATGCATATTACATTTTTTCTGCATTGCATTTCAGGGGCGACTGAGGCATCAGCCACTTGTTGCCAAATAACGATCGCAATGACCTGCAGAAAATGTGATACATTTTCGATAGAATTCTGAGGTTCACATAAATTAAAAACAGGGTACCAGCAAATGACGACAAGACTCCCGGCAACATCCTCCCATGCAGAGCAGGCTTATGCCCTGGTGTGTGATTTACAGCAACGCTTCGTAACCAAACTGAATGCGATCAGCAAGAAATTCGGCAACGGCAAACCTTATGAGCCCACCGAATGGCTCAGGGACAGTGGAAAGCATGGTGGTGGTGTTCGTTTCATGGCCACGGATGACACGATATTCAACCGCGCCTCGGTCAATACCTCCCAGGTCCAATATGACGATGACGCGGTGAAACAATTAGGGTCTGCCTCTGCCATCTCGACCATCATTCATCCCAAAAACCCGCTGGCACCATCGGTGCATATCCATATCAGCTGGACAGAAATGAAAAATGGCAAGGGTTACTGGCGCGTCATGGCAGACCTCAATCCCGCGATTAACAATAACGAAGATAAAGCCCAGTTCGCCAACAAACTGAAACAAGCCGCACCGCAACAGTATGCCGAAGCAGCGGCGCAGGGCGACCGCTATTTCTACATCCCAGTGTTGGGACGCCATCGTGGCATTACGCACTTCTACCTGGAAAATTACTCCAGCGGAAATTTTGAAACCGATATTAAACTGGCACGGACAGTGGGTGAAACGGCAATCGATACTTACTGCGACATTCTTTCTGCGGCACTGGAAAAACGCACCTCACCGACAGAAGCTGACTACAAACAACAGCTCGACTATCACACACTGTACTTGTTCCAGGTGTTGACGCTGGACCGGGGCACCACATCGGGTCTGCTAGTGCACGACCAGAACGATATCGGCATCATGGCCTCGCTTCCTTTCCACATCAACCGTACTTTACTGGCCTCCTGGAAAAAAACGATGCCCCCACCCCAGCATTTGCTGCTGGACAGCATTCTGGCCTGTCTGCCCAACAAAGAAATTTGCCCCGTAGAAGACCCCACCAAAAAGGCACTGGCCGATTGCGTGCGAAAGCACTATCAGGTGCATCCTGAGGCAATCGACATGCAAGCCAGTGGCGACACCAAACCGCCTACTGTTGATAATCACCTCAAAGCTGCGAACTAGCAGGTAAGTGTGCCCCGTTGATTTGCTGCTGCTTGGTACTATTCCCGCGACTTAATACCGCCCCTGCGACTTGCTAATGTAATTGGCAAGTTGCTGGCTTTCCTGATTCATGCGCATCAGATTGGTGTGGGTCACGCGGAACAGTGCGCGCATTACTTTGTAAGCCAGGCGCGGGTGATCATCCACCAGCGATTCAAACGACTCCGGGGTGAGTGTATAAACCGTGGCATTGCCGATCGAACGCAGGGTTGCCCGGCGCGGGGCGCGGTCTACAAACGCGCGGGTGCCGGCACATTCGCCTTCTTTCATGGTGTAAACCTGGCTCTCCTTGCCCCCGGTTGAGTTTATGACAGCGAGTTTGCCTGAGACAAGAATAAACAGGGTCTGATCGGCGGCGCCCTCGCTGACCAGCAGTTCGCCATCCTTCAACTGACGTACACCCAGTATCGCCGCGAGGGTCTGGGCTTCGCTCTCATGAAGCTCTGAACCGACCGATGAATTACGGATTTGCTTATAGTCTGCGGTATTGCTCATTTCAATTACCCCTTTCCAAGTTTACGTCGAGATTACTGTTCCGGGCGACCAGCTGCACTACCCTGATAAATAAAAGATGATGCAGATTATCTCTGTCCGTTGAGCCTCGGTCAATGCAAGTTTTCCAGTGTCACGCGACTGGCTTGCCTGTCATTCCACAAGCACACTCGCATTGGTCGTTAATCACCGAATAACCCATCGAGTGGGTTATTGGTTGCAGGAGCGCTGCCAGAAACGCGCTTCGCGGTGTATACCTCGTCGATATTGTCGCGATAGAAACTCCATGCCGCGCCCGAACTGCTGAGCCGACTCCAGACATCCTCGCCAACGCCGCTGTATTGTAGTGTGCTGCCGTCATCAAGTTGAACTTGGAGCAGCCGGAGGCGACCATCGTAGCCGATGGCGCGTAATTTCCCCGAACTGATTTTTTTCATTTCCATTGATAAAGTCGTCAAACCGGAACCCATGCCCCCTGCTCCATCGTAACCTCGTATTTCATCCAGTTGGCAAAATCAACCAGCTTCGCCGTCCCGGTCTCTCCTTGCTCATGCCCGGCAACAACCTTGAAATGCACCTCAGCCTGTTCATCGTGCCAGTCACGGGGAAGCTCGATCACTTGTCGCACCGACCATTGCGCATGGTGCGGGTCATTGCCGAACGTGCGCCCCACAGCAAGCATCCTATACCTCATCGCCAACTCCCTGGCATGTTTATTAGCCAGTTCGTAAATTCGGGTCAGGTCTTCTTCGCTGATGTCAATAAAAGAACCGATCTCCCTGAGCGCATATTCAAAATCATCATGATGCAATTTTGTGGGAGCGGGCTTCTTTGCCGATTTCAATTCAGCAGCCAGTTTCATCAGGCTGGCCGGGTAGCGGCGCCACGGAAAAACAAAGTTCACCACCACTGCCGTGATCATCAAGATGGCTACATTCAACAACACCGGCGTCAGCACAAAATGATAACCCAGCTCATGCACTGATGCGCCGCCCGCCACCGCAGTCAACGCAGTCGCGCCACCGGGTGGATGTAAACAGTGCAGGTAATGCATCGCACCAATAGCCAGCCCCACCGCCAGCGGCGCAGACAGTAGCGGATTAGCAATCGTCAACGCGCAAGTCACACCGATCAACGCTGACACAAAGTGTCCGCCCCACAAATTCCACGGCTGTGACAGCGGGCTGTGCGGGACGGCGAATAACAACACCGCCGAAGCCCCCATCGAAGCCACCAGCATAGCCGCGCCCTGGGTGCCCAGATATTTGAGGCTGATCCACATGGTCAACAGAATGCCCACAAACCCACCCGCAGCCGAAATGATTTTTTCGGCATGGCCGGTCGTATCAAGCGTAATTCCGCTGAAGAATTTTTTGACAGGACGCATATCGATTACAGATAGACAAAATCAGAATTGTACCGCCGTTTGCAACGACCTGGCCCGTTGCCTTTCCTACAGTCGCGATTGTGGCAACCTGGGTACGGCGAATAGTCGGCAGATTAACCGCTTGACATCGAATGATGCGGTCTCCAGCATCAAGGCTGGCGCCATTGATTCGGTAACTCTCGCATCACTCGACAAAGATCAGCTTGTCCGTGTCAAAGCCCAATGCAGCCGCTTTTTCGACAAGGCGCTTTAGAGTCTCTGGATTCATCTGTGGTGTGCGCGACAAAATCCATAAAAATGATTTATCCGGCCCGCTGACCAGTGAGTATTGGTAATTCTCATGATCCAGCTCAACCACGATATAAGCGCCATAAAATGGGCCGAAGAAAGACACCTTCAGATAACCCTGGTCGGCGCCATTAACAAAATAGGCCTTGCCCTCGGCTTCCTTCCACTGCTGCTTTTGTGCATCGTAACCGCGATTAATCACCCGGATGCCACCGTCATCTCGCAGGCTGTAACTGGCGGTTACCTGTGAGAGGCCGCGCTCAAATGAATGATCCAGCCTGGCAATCTCATACCACTTGCCCAGGTATCTATCCGAATTGAAATTATCAACAGGCTTAACGTTTTCGGGTAGCCCGACACAGCCTGTTAACAGCAAAGCAAATGCCATCAGGATTGATTTCATCATTCTGCCTTCGTCCATGTCTGAAAAACGATTGTGATACTGAACCCATTAGATATGCGGACTATTCTTTCTTACTAGCCTTGGCAGGGGAAACGGGTTTACGCACGACGAAAGTCGTGCCGGTTTGTTCGGCCAGCAATCGCGCCTTCTCGGAAGCGCGCATCAACGCTTGCGGGGCTTTTTGCAGGTCGGGGTCTTTCAAATGAGAAATTGGCGCTTTCATTTGTACTGCCTTTCATCTAGCAACACGGGGGGTGCATCCGAATTATCGTACAGTTGCCAGCTATCCACCAGCACCTTGTAGCGCTCGAAATTCTGGATGCCATGCGCAAAGCGACGGCGAACGACTTCTTCAGGAACATTGTGTCCGCCCTGTTTCACACGGGTAGCCACGCGCTCCAAAGCGATCTCGACATTCGGCAACGACAGAAAAATCAGTTTTACCAAATAGCCCGAAGAACGCCAAATCGGAATCATCTGCGCGTAGGTCAAACCGGAAAGTGTCGTCTCGAAAGAAAAGCTCTCGCCACGCTTCGCATAGTCCGCAATCGTTTCCAGCAACATACATAGCGACAGAAATCGTAGCGAGCGGATGAAGGGTAAGGCGCACGGAGCGCAGGAACCGGAATGTATAGATTCATACATGAGGATTCCGAGCACCGCGCAACGCAACCCTTCATTCGCGCAGTAGATTTATATCGCTATGTTTAACCGCCCCGCTTTGAATGCAGTTACATCAGGCGCGAAAGGCGACAACCCGGCAGCGATTAGATCGGCATTCACAAAGTTGGACAACTCCGCATCGGTCGGCAAGAACTCGCGGGCGAAGGTTGTCTTGCCCGAGCCATTCGGCCCGGCGATGATGACGATGCGCTTGTTTTGTGCCGAGGTACTCATGCGCTCTTACCTGCCGGGTTAGCTCAGTCGGTCCCCATCGACCTTAACCTCTTCCTAAATACTCAAAACCGTTGCAGATCCCATTAAACATCCACTAAAAGTGAACGACGATAGATTTATCTGCGTAGATAATTTTTTTGGGGTAAGCCGCAAAGATACGGGGAATTCCATACACAGGTTAACCTCGCAAGTCACAATGTCTTTCTCGCCAAGGTTTTTAGATACATAGTCTGTAATTTTACCAACGGTCTTCGCTAACTCGTCTTTGAAGTTTTTTTTCGGAATAATATCCGGCAGATTCTTATTTCGCTCTTCAACTATCTGAAGGGTGCTATTCCACGAGATGTTCTCAGCCAATCTCTCAATGTCACTTATATCTTTATTTGAAAACTCCAAATCTAAAGACACACGAAATCTTTTTGAGCGAATCTTCAGCCATTTAGCACTTGGTGGGCATTCGATATCGTCAAAATCCGGATGAACAATCCAATCGTTCTTTCGCATTTTAAAAACAAGACTCCCTTCTGACGAATATAAATCCATATTTACCACATCGTTATTATTTTCATCTTTTTCAAACCATATTTGCTTTACCTTATTTACTTCGAGAAGTGTGGGACTACCGATGAAATAATTAGATCCTGCGATAATTAAAGTACCTTCTCTTTTCCAATTAAATCGGCCCCTTATAACTTGCAGACTTCTTCCTGCGTTTTTAAGCTCTCTCAACTGGCTATTGGAATACGTACCGACATCCGCTTCTTTGTGATGATGCAAACACAAAGCAATCATACCCTCCGGATTGTGGTGTTCTTCTGACGCCCACGGTGGATCAAAATGATGATAACTTAAGTATGGTGATCCACATCCCACAATTGGGCAGCAGAACCCTACCTCTACTCGCAATAGGCGCCTGACTAAGGCAGGTGGGTTTCTATCCATAACTATTCCCATTCTGCAATAAATAAGGATTGACCAAGATTTTTTTCCTTGCCTTCATTTCTCACCGACTAATCGGCTTATACCGTATCCGCTTAGGCTTCGCCCCTTCTTCACCCAGCCGCTTCCTCTTGTCCGCCTCATATCCCTGATAGTTGCCGTCGAAAAAGATCAAAGGAGTCTGACCCCATTGATCGGTTTTAGAAACCGTGGTCTGTCCCAGATTGTTCTAAGGAAATGAAAGCTAAAATTCTTCTCCCTTTGAGATGGCTTCAAGAACCCCGCGCATCTCCAAATTAACTTCTGTGTTACGCATTGATCGAATTATCAGAGGAGGATTTAAGGAAACGCCGAACTGATCTTGTGACCATCGAGCAATATGACTGAAAACAGATTTGCCGGACACAATACTTAATTTTGAATCGCGATCCGTCCATGAATGTCTCATGAGTTTTCGTGCAGCCTTGTTGGCCCCAACCTGACCAAGCCCACGATTATCAAGAAGTATCTCGTTAGAAATCGCATCAAAAGCTTCATCCTCAAAGATTTCGATGGCTCGGTCAACTTCACTTTCGACTTCAGTGAGGCTTGGCGGCCTAGTTCGTTTTGCCACCCGGTTCTCGATTGCCCGAACGATTGCTGTGGGTACGATGAGGTAGTTCTCGATTTCCTTTTGTGCCCAAATATGTAACCGAATGCCTGCACGAACAGCTTGTTCTCGTCGAACCTCTATCTGAGGTACAGTATGATAATCTGAGTCGAGGATACAATATACTGCAATGTTCTCGCCGCCCGAATTTCTAAGCAACATTGATGATCCGATTGCATATGGCCATCCTGTCCAACCACCTATAGACATATTGGGAGTAGAGGAGAGTCCATCTTTGTCAGCAGGAAAGAGGACATCAAAAAAATCAGAAAGCAAACGAAAATCCTTTCCTTCAACTAGAAGGTTTCGTTTCGCATTCCATAATCTTGCAAGCTGTAGGTTTTGTGCACTACCGAAGTGATCTAGAACTCGCTGCACTGCTGGAAAGGTCGAAGCAAAGCATGAACTGGGATGGCGTCTATCGAGTACAAGTATGTCTTCTGGTTCAACTTCCGACATGATTTCAACAGAGTGTGTTGTAACAACTATTTGTCTGTTTTGAAATCTCAAAAGTCGTATTAAGCGGCGTTGTAAATCTGGGTGCATGTAAACATCTGGTTCGTCTAGGATAACCGGAATATTCGTTTCGATGCGTGCAAGGAACCACATTGTTTGGAGCCACATTTGTACTCCATGACCCATAGTTGAAATCTCTGCAACATAATCATCGTTACGTAATAGTAAATTAATCGGATTCCCAGTTGAAGAATTCTTGCCTTCAAGTTCGCGTACTTGAAGGCCGTGCCAAGTTTCCTCAACAATTACGCGAAAAAGTGGCAGGAATTCCTGAAGTAAATTAATCTGGTTTCGAAAATGTCTAGGAGCATGTGCAGAAGATAAATTACGTCTTACATAGTCTGGGTTTAGAATTTTTTCATTTCGTTCCACTGGTGCAACCTGGGGCATAATCTCGACCTTACCTAGCTCACTAACAAGAGCTTGTGCCCTGCTTTTTATGACCGAACCATTTTTATCAAAAAGAACCGCATGTATCGCGCCCTCATCTCCAATATAAATTTTTATGCTAGAGCCCGATAAAAAAGTCGCTGTAACTATTGCCGGCAATTCTCCATAACGATGAAATAAGTTCTGAGTATTGAATTCCATTCCCTCAATTGATGGTGAAACACCAACCTCTCTCAGTGGAATATGGCCCCAATTTGGTGGTTTTCGTATGGCAAGAGCTTGGTAGCGTGACGAAACGATAGATACAAGACGAAGAGCGTCAACAAGCGTGGACTTGCCCGCATTATTCACTCCGACAACAACCGTACACTGACGAAGCGGAATCGTGTGGTCATCAAAACAACGAAAATTTTGTAGACGTATCTCAGTTAGCATCAGTGTTGATATTGCACATTTAAAGACGAAATAAATTCATGCTGGTCCCAATGGCCTCAAGCTTATCTTTTACATAGCTAGATTGACTGCCTTGAATAATATGGGATGGTCTATCAATCTCATCTACTAATCGGCTTATACCGAATCCGCTT
>JANNQM010000045.1:0-11790 GCA_031400735.1 Gallionellaceae bacterium | reverse complement strand
CACAGCGTAACCCATGCTGCGCGCGGCCATCACGAACATGCGACCGAGCTGGCCTCCGCCTAGTATTCCCAGCGTTGCGCCGGGGAGGATCATGCCAGACCCGGTCATGCTATACATAGCGACATAATTCTACTGCACGATTCGGGGGCGGGGTCGGGCGGTGCTCGCGATCCTCATGTACTGATGTGTACACTCCGGTCGCTGTGCTCCGGCCTCCCCCAACCCCGAACCGCTCGCTACGATTTCTGTCGCTATGTATAAACGCGGTCATGCAATATCAGGCAATTGCATTTCCTGCACGGCTTCCCGTTGTGCCTGGCGAAAATCTTGCAAACGCTGTGCAATTTTTTGGTCATGCAGCGCCAACATCGCCGCCGCAAACAGCGCTGCATTGGCTGCACCCGCCTCGCCGATGGCAAAGGTGGCGACCGGTATGCCTTTGGGCATTTGCACGATGGAAAGCAGAGAATCCATGCCTTTCAGATAGCGCGAAGGAACCGGCACACCCAGCACAGGCACGGTAGTCTTGGCTGCCAACATACCCGGCAAATGCGCGGCACCCCCGGCACCGGCGATAATACAAGCCAGCCCGCGCGCCTGAGCGCTGGCGGCATAGTCAAACATCAAGTCAGGTGTGCGGTGCGCCGACACCACGCGCGCCTCGTAAGGAATTTCCAGCGCAGTCAGTTGTGTCGCCACGTGGCGCATCACTTCCCAGTCGCTGCTGCTGCCCATTACCACGCCGACCACGGGGGCTGTCATTTAATTCTGCGCATGGAGGAGGTTGGTGCACCAACAGTGTTCGAGCGCTGTGTATCCTGATTGGCCTCGGCATCGCTGTGTGCCGCATCTATTGCAGCGGGTGGCCAAGCACGGCTTTGCTGTAAAACTTCTGCCGCGCGTCCGCTGCACCCCCATAAGCGGATACAGCGCTCGACCTCACTACTAATAGCGTCGCGCACCTGAGCCACGTATCCCGCATAACCTGTGTCGGGTGTCCGTGCACTTTGGCGTATGCGCTGCGCCACCACATCGAACAGCGGCGTGCTGTAGTTAATCTTGGCCGCGCCGAAATTAATCATGCGCCGGAATTGATCGTCGGATAAACCGCTGCCGCCATGAATCCCCAAGGGAATGCCAAGCGTCTGGTTAATCTTCGCCAAGCGCGTAAAGTCGTGTTTGGTGCTGCCGCGTTCCATCCGGCTGACTGATACCGCCAGACAAGCCACACCGGTGCGTTCCACGTAATATTTGGCTTCGGTCGGTGAGGTAGACTTGCCCGCTAGCGATTCTGCCGCCTCGCCATTTTCCACATTGGCCAGCTGGCCGACCACCATCACGCCGTGTGGCTTGGCTTGGCCAACAGCTTTCTTGGTCAAGGCTACGTTGTCCATTAGCGCATGGTGTGAGGAATCGAACACCACACCGCTACAACCCATTTTGACGGCTTCGGCGACTGCCTGCGGGTCATCACCCATCTCGATCTGAAATGCAATGGGAATGGTGGCGCGCTGAGCCACGACCACCACCGCCATGGCCAGCGCTTCAATATTGTCAGTGCCAGGATAAGTTTTGGATAAACTCAAAATGATGGGCGCGCGCAGGGTTTCCGCCGCCTTGACCACCCCTTCCAGAATATCCCAGCTCGCCACGCCAAACGCGCCTACGGCGTAATTGTGGCGATAAGCATGTTGCAGCATGTCGGTCATGTTTACCAAAGGCATAGTGTTCTCCTGATTATTCCATATGATCCTAAAACCGCAGTTCAAGCCACATAACCAGCGACTTGGCTGGCGTTTTTTTCCAGCTTAGCCGCTAGTAGTTTCACCAGAGATCACAGAGGACACAGAGCGGGGCAGTTCCCCACATTTTTAGTGTTTCACCGAAAAGGTGAATTGCTTCCGTGTTACAAGCTTTTGATTTTCTCTGTGATCTCTGTGTCCTCTGTGGCTAACTGCTTTTTCTAGGATGATAATAAAGTTATCGTGTTAAGCCCATGTACAGCATGGGCAGCTTTTCCGGCAAGCGTTGTACGTTATCCATCACCATGTAATTTTTTGCGCCAAAAATCCGTGACACATATTGGTCGGCACCCGGATCCAGGCTCAAGCAATAAGTGCTGATACCGTTACGCCCCAGCTCTTCGACCGATTTTTTGGCATCAAAACGAAGATATTGCGGATCGCGCACATCGTTGTCGGCGGGTTCGCCATCGGTCACCACCAGCAATAATTTTTTGCTACTTGGCTGGCGTTTCAGAATCGAACCGGCGTGGCGTATGGCCGCGCCCATGCGCGTGGACAGATCGCCACGCATACCGGCCAGACGGGCTTTGGCCTTGTCGTCATAGGGTGCGTCGAAATCCTTGTAGCGAAAATATTCAATATCGTGACGGCCATCCGAATCGAAGCCGTGCAGCGCGAAGGGGTCGCCGATTTTATCCAGCGCATCGGCCAGCAACACGGTCGCTTCTCGCGCCAAATTCAACACGGAATTCTCTGAGCCGCGCACCAGGTCGTTGGTGGATGCGGACAGGTCTATCAGCAACAGCACCGACAGGTCACGCACCTTACGCACATTGCGCATCATGATGCGCGGATCAGGTTGCTCACCCAGGCGGATTTCGATCATGGCGCGTATCGCCGCATTCAAATCAATCTCATCACCGTCTTCCTGTTTGCGTATGCGTTGCACACCTTGCGGCTGCATACCCTCGATCAAAAACTTCAGGCGGCTGATGAGCGGTTTATGTTTGACCACGATTTCGTCTATGACTGCCACCTCACCCGGCGGGGCGCGCTTTTCCAGCACGGTACACCAGGCCGGTCTATCCAGTTGCATCTGGTAATCCCACTCGGCGTAATGATAGGGTTGCGGCGGCGGCTCACGCCCCTCTTGCTGATTCACGCTGAGGCTTTCTTCGTCGCGGAAAAATTCGCTGGGCAGCACCCAGATTTCGTTGGCATCATCGCCCGCGCCCGGCACATCCAGCGTATTCAGCATCTCCATCAAGCTGGAGGTTTTACGCAGTTGCTGCACCCTGACACCCGCCACCATCTGCCCGGATTCGAGCTGGTCAGCAAATTCCCACATATAACTGTTGTCGTCGCGATAGGGACTAGCCACGTCATCGTTAACGGGCGAATAGCTTATGTTCAGCGCGGATAATTCATCCGCCAGTTGCAGGCCGATGTCACGCGACAGGGCGGGCGAGTCCAACTGTGCGGCATGCTCATAAAATTTCTGCCGACCCGCCATGACCCAGGGATGATCGTCCCGATAATCACTATCTATCCAGGCACGGGCAAGACGCGCCATTAATACGCCAGCGCTGTCCCCCGCAGAGGGAGTCACGGTATGTAGAGGCAACCAGGTTTGCTTGAGTCCGGGGAAATTTTTAAGCGCCAAGGCTTCCACCCGCGCATCTTCGACCAGACCGATCAGTTCCATCTGCAACGCGGAGAGGCCGGTTTTATCAAATTGGGTGGTGGTGTAAACCACATGGCACGCAGCATGGGCGGCTGTGGCGCGATACAACTCCAAGCCAGTGCAGGCCGGATGGTCGTCATACGCATCGGGCAGATGCATGATGTAGCCTTCAATAAAAGGCCGATAACCCTCGCGTGATTCAAAATCGCCGCTGGTCGGGCGCATGTAAAAGTCACGCGCCCACAGCGCGCGCAAATACATGCCGATGCGTCGTTGCACATCGATGAATAAAGTACCCTTGCGTTCTTTTTGCAACACACCCAACGACTCGGGGCTTTGCAGGCTGAAATAAAGTTGCTGTGCCTCAAAATCGGTTTTGTGCGCCTGCGCGCCCCACAGCGCCCAGCGCCGCAGGCCGCCCAGTGTCAATTGGGCGAGCAGCGTGTCTAGCTGTTCCAGCATGGGCCGTATGCCGCGTGGTGCTTGCCCCAGCATCGTATCGAGCAAATGCAAATAACCGCGAAATAATTCCAGATCACCCAGCCGCGCTGCCGCGACCGGGCTGGTAGAAAAAATCAGGGAGATGACCGCAGCACTGGTCTTGGAATACATCTTGATGGCGGTACTGAGCAAATCGCTGACTGCATCTTCGCCAATTTCGTGCGCGACGGCCGGGGCGCTCTGTATAAAGCTCACGACTAAGTCCGTGCCACGACCGAGCGACTTTAAACTGGTCGCGCCTTGAAGATAGGCTTCCAGACCGCGCGGGGTGAATACCCGCGCCGCTTCGGTCCAGAACGCGCGCAATACTTCGCCCGTATGGTCACCCAGCTCATCCAGTATGTCTTGATATTTTTCGAGTTCGACGGCCATGGCTTCGCTCCGCGCACGCCGTTAGAAAAATGTGGTGACTGCCGCATCTAGCGCATCACGCATATCCGGGTCGTCAGTAATCGGGCGCACCAGCGTCACACGGCAAGCGGCGACAGGGTCAACATTTTTGGCGATGAGCGAGCCTGCATAAATTAACATACGGGTCGAGATACCTTCATCCAGGCCGTGACCCTTCAGGTTGCGCGCGCGCTCGGCAATGCTCACCAAGTTACCGGCAACATCACTGCTGACACCCGTCTCATGCGCCACGATTTCAGTCTCAATATCGTGCGCGGGGTAGTTGAAATCCAGCGCGCCAAAGCGCTGCTTGGTGGATTGCTTCAAATCTTTCATCAGGCTTTGATAGCCGGGGTTGTAGGAAATCACAATCTGAAAGTCAGGGTGCGCCTGGAGCAGCTCACCTTTTTTTTCCAATGGTAATACGCGACGATTGTCGGTCAATGGGTGGATCACCACGGTGGTGTCCTGCCGTGCTTCCACCACTTCATCCAGGTAGCAAATCGCGCCATGACGGGCAGCCAGCGCCAGTGGGCCGTCCTGCCAGCGTGTGCCGGTAGCGTCCAGCAAAAAACGCCCCACCAGATCAGAAGCAGTCATGTCCTCGTTGCAGGCTACAGTAATCAGCGGCTTGTTGAGTTTCCACGCCATGTACTCAACAAAGCGCGTCTTGCCGCAGCCGGTCGGGCCTTTCAGCATCATCGGCATACGCACCGAGTAGGCGGCTTCGTACAACGCCACTTCGTCGTTAACGGGGTGGTAATAGGGTTCGCTACGAACCTGATATTGATCCAGATCATTTAACATGGTTACAACTCTCTTCTGTTCTGCCGGGTAAATTAATCTGGCCAGACCCGCTGCGGATGCAAGCGGTTTAGCTCTGTTTGGCCGGACAATTTTGTTTTGCTATTCATATCGGATTTTTTGGCCGGGTCAGGCGCGGCAGGCCGAGTTGGGGCCGCCGGTGACGCTGGCCTGGCCGTTGGTTTCACCGCGACCGCCGTTTTGGCAGGAACAACAGGCGCTTGCTCGCGCTGCAATTTAACCTGACGCACACTATTGGCCAGTTTGGATCCCAATTTTTTCTTCGACGTCATAGAATTTCCTTGATAACAGCTTCTATATCCTTGACTGCCAGCGCCCCCCGGCTACCCATGTTATACACGCTGACACCCTCTACGGCTGCACTGCGATAAGCTGCACGCCGCTCTAAACATGCTTGCAACAACGGCACACCCAGCTCCGCCACTGCTTGCTGCATGGAGCGCGACAACGCATTGCGAGTCTCCACCTGATTCAAAATCAAATAGGCTTGCAATGCCCTGTTTTTTTGCTGCGCCTGTTGCACCATCGCTGCCATTTCCACACTCGCCCACAAGTCCAGCGGCGAAGGCAACACCGGAATCAACACCAAATCAGCCGCAGCCAACACCGCTGCTATGACCGCCCCTTGCACGGATGGCGGGCAATCAACCACCACGTAGCGATTATTCTGTTTCAGGCGCGCCAGTTCTGCGCCAGGATCTGCACCAATATGGGTAGAGACGGGTAACGCGTTTTCGTTCTCACCCATGGCGATCCATTGGCTGATGGAGCGCTGCGGATCCGCATCGGCCACCGCAGTGCGAGCGCGCCGACCGAGACCTGCGGCAAGATTCAGCGCCAGCGTGGTTTTGCCAGCGCCACCTTTTTGATTGATTACTGCGATTACCTTGTCAGTCATATCGCCTCAATCACCCTATCGTTTCAGATGCACTTAAGTCGACTCTGGTGTAGCGTATGTTTTCATTTCCTGCACGAAACTTTCTGTTCTATCACCCAATTCTGATTGGCCTTCACCATCGATACTGACATTGATGTAGGTCTTGGCAAAATTGATATTGGGATAAAAATTTTCCCGTTTGGACAGATCAGACAAGCGATCCAGGAATTTCCGAGTCTCGCCATAGCTGCCAAATTCAAAGCGCCAATTTAATGTGGGACTGTTAGCTGTGGATGCCATGGCGGCCCTATCCTTTCTGCAATTCCAACATTTGTTGTTCCAAATCCTTGAGATGCCCTAGTTCATCTTGCAGGATAGCGGTTAACAGCGCATGCGTTTCTATATCCTGCCGCCGGGCGCAGTAGTGCGCGGCCTCTTCATACAATCGCACCGCTTCGAGTTCCAGTTGAATATCTATCAGCAACATTTCTTCCAGTGTTCTGCCGGGGCGCACGGCAGGCAATTGGGTGGCATTGCAAGGAATACCCAACTCCAACATGCGTTCCATCAAGCGCTCGGCATGCACCAACTCCTCTTCCACATCACGGCGAAAATGAGTGCTTTGTGCAGCCATGCCCCACATGCCGGTCAGCTTGGCTTGCAGCAAATACTGTTGCACCGCCGCCATTTCGTGACTGAGCGCGCGCGACAGATAGCCGCTAAGGCGTGGATCACAAGTCATGCCCCGTGCTGTCATGTCAGTCCCTTGCTACGCTTCATGCTGACCTTAGCTCAGATCACCGTCACGACCACCGTTCCCGGCATCAGGATTTTTCGGCAGAATGTTTTCCACCTCGTTGTGTACACGGGCAATGATATGTGCCGCAACCAGTCCGTCGCCGACGCGCTCACACGCATCCGCACCGGCCCTGACCGCCGCATTCACTGCGCCAGTTTCACCACGCACCAGCACCGTGACGTAACCTCCGCCGACAAACTGCCGACCAATCAAACGCACTTCTGCTGCCTTGGTCATGGCGTCTGCCGCTTCAATCGCCGGTACCAAACCGCGAGTTTCTATCATGCCTAATGCGATACCGCTTACTGTGTTTGCCATGATGCTGTTCCTTCCATGTGTTCAGTTATAAATACTCACTCTTAGGCCGACGGCTGGCTCGGCAGAATGTTTTCCACTTCGTTATGTACGCGAGCAATGATGTGCGCCGCAACCAACCCGTCACCAACGCGCTCACACGCATCTGCACCGGCTCGGACTGCCGCATTGACTGCGCCGGTTTCGCCACGCACCAGCACCGTGACGTAACCGCCGCCGACAAACTGCCGACCGATCAAACGCACTTCTGCTGCCTTGGTCATGGCGTCTGCCGCTTCAATCGCCGGTACCAAACCGCGCGTCTCTATCATGCCTAATGCGATACCGCTTACTGAGTTTGCCATGATGTGTTTCCTTTCTTGACTAAGTTATAAAATTTATTACGCGCTCGGCTGGCTAGGCAGAATGTTTTCCACTTCGTTATGTACGCGAGCAATGATGTGCGCCGCAACCAGTCCGTCGCCGACGCGCTCACACGCATCCGCACCGGCCCTGACCGCTGCATTGACTGCGCCGGTTTCGCCCCGCACCAGCACCGTGACGTAACCACCGCCGACAAACTGACGACCGATCAAACGCACTTCTGCTGCTTTGGTCATGGCGTCTGCAGCTTCAATCGCCGGTACCAAACCGCGAGTTTCTATCATGCCTAATGCGATACCATTTCTTTCATTTGCCATTTTTCATACTCCTTTAAAAAATTTCCGTTAATAAAACCTGCTCACTTTATTGCCTACTTTGGCTGACTTGACCCAGCGCCGGGATCCCAGCCATCTATGATGCCGCCGATGGTCAAATCGGTGACTATCCTGAAGTCGCCAGTGGCATATCTCGCCGCTGAACCACCCAGGGTAAATACCCATTTTCCTTCCGGTACACCCACCGGATCTGACGCGACGCTCAAACGACCCTTGCTATCGCGCACCACCCTGAGCGAGGTGCTGTACAGGTTAGCCACGCGCCGCGTGGCCACCAGATCGGAAACGACTTCCATGATCTCCACGTTAATCCTCAGACCAATGGTCAATGATGCCGACGATGGTCAGGTCACTGGGAAACTCCTTGCTGCCTGCCGCCTCACGTGCCGCCGAGGAACCCACGCAAATGACCCAGTCACCCGGTATGCAGCCCACTGCGTCCACTGCAATGCTGCGCGAACCGCCTTTTTCTTTCACCACCAGCAACGGGCGATGCCCCATTTCTTTAATCCGGTTGGTCGAGACTAATGTTTTTTCCACTTGGCAAATTTTCATCGTGTTCTCCGCATCGCCTTAATGGCTGCTCGCCACACTGACATCAATTACTTCAATCGGGCTACCCGCTGGCTTATCCTGTATGGTCATGCCGCATACCAGCAAACGCTTTTCGGCCAGTTCGCGGTAGCGCGTTTCAATCGCCGCCTTGATCCGCTGACAGCGCTCTGTGGTGCGCTCGCGGCTGCCAGGTACATGGCTGTTGTAGCGGTAATGTATCGCCAGCGGAATCGGCAAGCCGTGCTTGACGTTCAGCATCTTGAAAATCTTGATACCGACATCCATGTCCGGTGCGCCTTCTTCTATCGTGTGCAAGTGGGCAAAATAGGCCAGGTTGCGCAACTGGAATTCCTCGAAGCCGTCACCCACGCTGATAAAGCTCTCGGCATGGCCAATGTCGGGATAGCGACCTCCCCAGTTACCGCACACATATTCAATCTGCGATAAATTATTAATCAGCAGCGTGGCGATCAAACGTCGCATACCTTCGTGTGGTTCACCATTGCCCTGCGCCCAGCCGTCTTTGGCGCTGGTTGTTTGTATGGCCTGATACACCTTGAGCCGGGCAGTATTTTTGTCATCATTGACAGTTAGCCGATACAGCTCCAGGTTATCTACCACGCGGTACAGGCTTATTTCGCCATCCGCATCGGGTATGTGTATTTTTATCGCATCGGTGTCGGTATCCACGCCGACCAGCAATATGTCCACTGATGCGCCGCAGCAAAAAGTATTCTCGATTGCCTGGCGAAATTCGCGCAGCCGTTGCAAACCTTTTTCCGCCGCCTGCGTTTCATTGCTACCGTGGGCGGCACAACCTTCGTGTGACGGATCGGAACTGCTGGTGTGGTAGACCGCCATTTTCAAATAGCGTGTCCCGGCATCGGCTGTTACCGGATACCCTTCGCGAAAGCGCATCAGCTCGGTTTCCACCCAGCGCTGCACATTGGCATCCACATCAAACATCGCGCCAGCATAGGATTTACGGCTGCGTACAGCGCCCGGTGGCAAGCGCAAAATGTAGCGCGCCAGTCCTTTTAAACGCCCGTCTGAGCAGGGCGAGATGTCCACCGCGTGGTAGCCGCTATCCAGAAAAAAAGCCACTGCCTCGTCCGTATCGCGCTGCGGATAATTGAGTTGCGCCTGTGCTGCCAGCAGGCGCAAAGTCTGCATCACGCACTCACCGTACAGCGCGCGCATATCCAGATCATCAACCCAGGCATCCGCCAGAATATTTACTGGCAAGGCAAAACCCAATTCCTGCTGGGCGATGGCCTGCGCTTGTTCCACAAAATCCGGCGCGTGCTGCAAACCCGCGATACGCTTTAACACCGGCGTGATATTGGCAAAACGCGCCTTGATGGTTTGCTCATGCGCCAACAAGCGTTGATTTTCAACTTCATTGGTCAACGGATGACGGCACAAGCGGCCATTCTCCAAAGTGCACGCCGGGTTGGGTGTCGCCTGGTCTGTCATGCTCAATGAGGGCATACTCAGCGCCTTGTGTGCTTGATGCCGCCCTTGCAATGCGCCCGCAGCCGTACCCAGCCCGAACGGCGATGGGGGCCGGTTCGAGAACAGGTTGGAGCTGTGTCCGGGTCGATTGCGCGTGTTCATCTTGTCTAGCCTCGGGCGCCGCCGGAGTAGGTGATGGTAGAGCCGGTGGCCGTGTTACCACTGCTGCCGGTTACCCGACTCGGCGCAACTTGTGCGTGCTCGTAGGTTTTGGTGGCTAACCCCTGCATGGCCATGCCACGGGTATCGCCGCGCTGCGTAGGATTGCGCCGAGTGGCCGAAACACCTTCAGTCCCCGTCGTGCTGCCATCGCGCCGCCAAGCGGCACCGGTAATGGCAAATCCGGCCTCACGCCCTTCACCGGTGACCCGGCTGGCTTGTTGTTGTGCCGTAGCGGGTGCATCTGTTGGGGCAGCTGCCGACGTCGCACCTTCTTCGCGGTAGCGGAATTCCGGTGTGCCGGAAACCAGGCCAACGGCCAAATTGACCGGGCCGGTGATTCGGCCTTGTGCGCGCGTGGCCGTGCCGGTTACCTGGTTAAGCTGGCTGGCCCGGGTGTTGACTTGGGCTGCACGTGCCGGAGGCGTGATGCTGAAGTTGCTTTGTACCGGAGTTGGAGCCGTAGCGCTGGCGACAGCAACCTTGCTGCGACCGGAGTTGTTGCGATCAGAGGGTCCGCGCGTTAACGGATGCTGGCTCATGCCTACCGCGCCAGACAAGGCATATTTGGCATCATCTGAATACGGTGTACCACTCAACCGTAATGCGCTACTGCGCGCACTGCCCGTGACTTTATTATCACTATTCAGTCCCACGCCGGTAGTGCGTTCCCCAGCTGCGCCACGCGGGGTGGCAACCCGTTGCTGTGCTGCCGCCAAACTTTCTGGCGGGCAAAATTTGGAGTACTGGCCGGAGCCTGCGTATTCGGTACCGGAAATGGGCTGGCAACCGCCGTACTCATCGCCGGTCACTTTGGCATTGTGTTCCACGGCCGATCCAGAGATGGTCTGATCGCGCCAGGTACGCGACAAGCCCACTTTTTCCGGGGTCAATATCGGATCGCGGCCACAGGCTTGGTATTGTTCCAGGCCAGCGTATTCAATGCCGGTCACCGTGCTGCAAGCACCGTATTCACTTCCTGTCACAACAGCACTTGCCGCCACATCGGTGCCAGTCACCGGGCGTTCATGCACGGTGCGCATAACGCTCACTTTGTGTGGCACGCCGCTGCCTTGGCAGATACTGCCGGATGCATCCGGTTGGTCATATTGGCTACCGGTAAGCTTGAGGCAGGCACCGGGTTCATCACCTGTCACCTTTGTACTTCTGCCCACTTGGGTGCCGCTTATGCCGAGGCCGGCCTGCGTGGAAAACTGGCCAACTTTAGCTGGTCCAGGCGCAGGCTTGCTACCCGAAATGGATTCAAATTGTTCTGCGTTCAAATACTCATTGCCGGTGACGCGTTTACCCGCACCGCGCTCATCACCCGTTACAGATTCGCTGCGGCCCAATTCGGTGCCGCTGACGCGCTGCCCACGGCTGGTGCTGCCGCTGCTGACTTTGGCCGGGGCGGGGGCAGGGACGCTGGAGCATAATTTGGAATATTGTTCCATGCCGATGTATTCAGTGCCTGTCACCGCCAGGCAGCTGCCGGCCAAAATGCCGGTGACCTTACTGCTGCGCTCAACTTGCGTGCCCGTAACGGCATTGCCGCTCAAGGTGCTACCTACCTCCACTTTGGCCGGGGTTTCGGCTAACGCGCGCACACGTCCACTGGGGCGGCAGGCCGGGCTATCACCGCGACCTTCCACACACAGCGCCTCACGCCGGGCGCGCGCTGCGGCGCGTCCACTTAAGCCGTTGCTGGCGTTAATGCCTGAACCGAG
>JANNQM010000044.1:0-8947 GCA_031400735.1 Gallionellaceae bacterium | reverse complement strand
CGGGGCGCTGCTACGCAGCGCCCCTTGCACCGCAGTGTTAGCCCTCTAGCCATGACGCGAAAGCCACCACCGAGAAAATCTGGAAATGAGTTTCTTCAGATCAACATTGAACCCAAAGGCACCGGGTTTCATCGAAACAATTTCTTCTTTAGTAGAGTCTGGCACAATGGACTGCGAGACCGCGAGCTGCGAATACAACGGACACTCGGAGTAGTGCATGGGATTTAACGATGCCCACTCCCAGCGCCAGTCCTTGGCAAAAGCGCGCCCGTTCCCGACCAGCCATCTCTCGGCGTTTGCTCGATCAGTTTCATCGGAGTAGCGGCAAAGTGACGAGGCGAACAAGCCAAAGGTATCGAATACAACTTCGGGGCAAAAGTTCGAGAAGTGACTTTTATTTCCATCGCCGCCGCTGATTGACGTGACCTGCTCCGCAAGAGCAGGCCACAAATCGGTTTTCTTCCATTTCGCAAGTAGTGCGGTATCAGTCTCCGGCGCGAGTGCCGTGGTGATCCCAGACTCACCAAGAAGCGAGTAGCTCTGGTAGTAGCGTGGGCATCTATGCACATTTGCATGAGGACACCTTGGAGCCAGAATTTTGTCATGGCTCCGTGAGATGTTCCAATCCATGTCGGGATAAATGTGCTCCATGTTGAGAGGGCTATCGTCCACAGTAACAGGCGCTTCGCAGCTTCATCGTGCGCCAAGCTTCTTCGGGGCCTTCAGTGGTTAGACGCTTGAGAAGTTCTACCGCACCCAAGGCTACTTTTCCATACGCTGCCATGATCAGTTCCTTCTTAATACTAGCAATGCTTAAGGCACACCCGCCTATGCGGACTAAGTGGAGCTAAGGGGGCTGCGGGTCTTTGCGCAGTCCCGCTTGAGCGTAGGGTTTGCCTTCACTGGACTACGTTTCATTTCTTGGGGGCCGCGGGGGCGGCGGCGGGGGGATGTAACCCTCCGTCTGCGGGCGGGGATTGTCTCGCGTCGGTTTCGGCGGCGGTGATGATGGGGGTCTTTGCGGGGGCGGTACTGGTCGGGGCGGTTGAGACGGCGGCTTCTTTTCGGTCATTTATTGCTCCTTTGATTGGCAGGTTGGAAACTGCGAACACCGTGATACAGCATACACCGACAAGGAACAGTACGGCTCCTGTTCCATTGAGAATGGCTGTCAGACAAGCGAATACTCCCCCAGGGGGCTGCTTAAAAATTGTTCCATCGTCGACTTGGCCGATTGCTCTGCGTAATGCCAAATGGCTCAGATAGTAAGAGATGAGTACGGAAAAGGTGCTGAACGCCCAAGCAAACCACGCAGCCAGAAGAAACCCAGATAGGACGATTGGCTGCGGTCCTACAATGTCCTTCAGGAAGGCGAACGATATGCCGAGCGCTCCGCCCGAAAGAGTCAAAACCGTTTTGTCAAAATCTTCTTGGGATTTTTGTTCGGCAGCGACGAGCCACTTTCGATACTCTGCCATTGCATCGGGCTGCTTGTTTTGCTCGGGCATATATGGTCTCGTAGTGAATATCGGTTGGAAGGAGCCAACGTTAGGTTGAGGGGCGCCGAGCTTTTACGGCGTCACGCTCGAACGCCGGGTTAGGTGAGATCAATTAGTTGCCACGATTGCTTTTCTTTTTCATTTCTCTTAATACTCTTGTGTTTGCTGCACAACTCGGCAACACGACTTTCAGCGATTTTTGTATGAGACGAAATGGCTTCAGTAGAGCGAAAGGTAAAATCAGTTCCAACTTTTGAGGCTAGCAAATAATTATAGATATTTTTGCTGTCATCCCAATTTTTATACCAACTCCAAAGCCAAACTAAGACAGCGACTATTGCGGTAGCTGCCAGAGCAGAACCAAGTCCGTTATTCATCATGAAATCCAAAAATTTACTCATGGTGTTTCTACCTAACGCCTCGACGAGGATCAATGGGGTCAGACCGATTGATCCTAATGATTGCTCATAAGGAAACTAGCCGGTATGGACTGCGGACTGCTCTGCCCTTGAGTCATGACGCGCATAATTCAGCGCCACATAGTTGTCGACAATTTTTTTGAACTCGTTGGCGATATTGTTGCCGCGCAACGTGACCACTTTTACCCCATCCACATACACCGGCGCGGCGGGATTTTCGCCGCTGCCGGGCAGGCTGATGCCGATGTTGGCCATTTTGCTTTCGCCCGGGCCATTAACAATACAACCCATCACCGCCACGGTCATTTCTTCCGCGCCCTGGTATTGCTCGCGCCATAGCGGCATTTGTTCGCGCAAATAGGATTGGATGTTTTGCGCCAGCTCCTGAAACACCGTGCTGGTGGTGCGTCCGCAGCCGGGGCAGGCCACTACCAGCGGTGTGAAAGAGCGCAGCCCCATGGTCTGCAAAATCTCTTGCGCGACGATCACCTCTTGCGTGCGGTCGCCGCCGGGTTGCGGTGTCAGCGAAATGCGTATCGTGTCGCCTATGCCTTGTTGCAACAGCACAGCCAGTGCCGCCGTGGAAGCGACGATACCCTTGGAACCCATACCCGCTTCAGTCAACCCTAAATGCAGTGGATAATCGCAGCGCTGCGCCAAATCGCGATACACGGCCACCAAATCCTGCACATCGCTGACCTTGCATGACAGCACGATGCGGTCATGCGCCAGGCCCAGTTCTTCGGCGCGCTTGGCGCTGGCCAGTGCAGATACGATCAGCGCTTCGCGCGTCACCGCAGCAGCTTCAGCGGGCTGCGGCAGCCGGGCGTTGTCGTCCATCATGCGTGTTACCAGGTCAGCATCGAGGCTGCCCCAATTCACACCTATGCGTACGGGTTTATCGTAACGGCAGGCGGCGTCTATCATCATCGCAAACTGGTCTTCACCCTTGCGATGGCGTCCAACGTTGCCGGGGTTGATGCGGTATTTGGCCAGCGCTTGCGCGCATTCGGGAAATTCGGTCAGCAGCCTATGGCCGTTGTAGTGAAAATCTCCGACCAGCGGCACATCGCAATTTTTTTGGTCCAGCAGCTCACGGATGCGCGGAACTTGCGCAGCTGCTTCCGGCGTGTTGACGGTGATGCGTACGACCTCTGAACCGGCCTGCGCCAGATCAAAAACCTGCTGCGCGGTGCCTGCTGCATCCACGGTATCGGTATTGGTCATGGACTGCACAACGATGGGTGCAGCGCCGCCTATGGTTATCTTGCCTACCCTGACCGGCTGTGCCAAGCGACGTTGAATGGAATGCAGGCTCATGGTGCCCTCATGTTATTCCAGTGTCAGGTGCGCAACTCCCGACCTGTTGAAAGGGGCCAGATCAATTTCTTTGCCTTGATAATACAAACGCACTTCGCTGGCATTACCTATAGTCAGGAAAAACGGCGGGGTGCCGCGGATGCGCCGCTCGGTCCCGCCCTTATTCAGTTGCGCCATCAGGTATACCCCGTTTTTATCGGTCACTTCTATCCAGGCATCTTGCGCAAACGTCAGACTGATGGGCGCGGCTTGACCGGGTGGGCTGCCCGATTCTGGCTGTGGCACTTTGACCACATTTTTCGCCGCTTTAACCGATGGCGGCACGGGTGGGCCCACCAGTGGCACTTTTGCCCCAGGCTTAACAGGCGCCATTACAGGTGCAGCAGATACAGCAGATGTCGCAACTGCATGCGAAGCAGCGGCCATTACCTCAGAGGCGGGTGATATCACCACCTCCGGCTGCACAGGTGTTTCTGCGGGCAGAACGGGCGGGCTGTCATTCATCCACACAAACAACCCCAGCACAATTGCGACACCCAGCCCCGCCGCCAACCACAGGAAATTTTGCCGACGCGCTGCTTGCGAATCCGGGAAGCGCACCTCATTGTCGAGATTTGCTGCGGGTACCGGAGACTGTGTGGGAGGTTGCGGTAGCGCCGCTAATAACGGCTCGGGATCAAGCTGCAACAACTTGGCGTAGCTGCGTACAAAGCCACGCACAAAAGCGATTTCAGGTAGCCGTGCAAAATTATCCTGCTCCAGCGCCTCAATTTGCCGTGGGGCGAATTTAAGGCGGTTTGCCACATCGGCCAGGTTTAAGCCCAGCTTTTCACGCGCTTCGCGCAACGTAACGCCGACGCTGAATGGCCGCGTGCCTGTGGCATCAGCAGAACTGCCTGTGATGTCTGTAGAACTATTAAATGGTTTATCCATTGTTAAAATCTGCTTTGCAACATATTCGTTTCGCGCGCATCGGGAAAGCGTTGCCTGAGTTCCGACGCATAGCGCTCCTCGGCTTTCCGGTCGCCCAGTTTGCGCTCGATGCGCACCGCCAGCCACAGGTGTTCAGCCGTTAACGGCGCCGGATTGCGCTGCGAAAAACGCATGAAATAAGCGCGCGCTGCTGCATAGTCCGATTTGGCAAAGTTTACCTCAGCCAGCTCCAGCAAGGCTTCCGGCATTTCGGGTTGGACCCGCAAAGCTTTATTCAGAAAATCCTCAGCGTCATTCAAGTTCCCGCTTTTGCGTGAACACATGCCGGCATTCAAGTAAGCCTTTTCGGGTGTTTGGTAAAGCGGGTTTTTTACTGCGGCAATGAAATGCGCGATCCCATCTTTTTCCTTGCCACGCTGGCACAGGAACCAGCCATAATTATTGTGCGCTTCGGCATCCGTGCTGTCCAAGCGCAGGCTGTGGCGGAAATCCTCATCGGCTTCCTTGTATTCGCGCAACTCCATACGCACCAAACCGCGCAAATTGAATGCGGGCGCATAGTCGGGTTCTGCCTGCAATGCCGTCTGCAGTTCTTCCAGCGCTATGCCGAACTGGCCCAGTTCATAATATTTTGCTGCCAGTTCAGTGTGTATCCGGGCGCTGGCCTGCGCGCGTGTGGTGGCTTGCTGCGGCGTGCCTGCCGAGCCGCCGCCGGATTTTGTGGAACATCCTGCCGCACCCAACAACACAAAAATTGCCAATACGCATGCTTTCATGATTCAACCTCCACCAGGCGGTGCACTCTCCGGGTTTTATCCTGCACCTGGCCGGCCAATTGTCCGCATGCTGCGGCAATATCATCGCCGCGTGTTTTGCGCGTGGTGGTGACTATCCCGGCCTGCATCAATACATCGCGGAAACGGCTGATTGCTTCCGCGCCAGAGCGCCGATAATGCGTCTGCGGAAACGGATTGAACGGAATAAGATTGAATTTGCACGGCACATCGCGTACCAGCGCAACCAGTTCTTGCGCATGTTGCACGCTGTCATTCACGCCTTCCAGCATCACATATTCAAACGTGATGAAATCGCGCGGGGCGTGGTCAAGATAACGCTGGCAAGCAGCCATCAATACCCGCAACGGATATTTCTGGTTGATCGGCACCAGCTCATCGCGCAGGCTGTCGTTCGGCGCATGTAGCGATACCGCCAAGGCCACCGGGCATTCTTCACCCAGCCGGTCCATCGCCGGCACGATGCCGGAAGTGGATAGCGTGACGCGGCGACGCGACAGGCCATAGGCATGGTCATCCAGCATCAGGCGCAACGCGCTCACGGTGTTGTCAAAATTCAGCAACGGCTCGCCCATGCCCATCATGACTACATTGGTAACCGGCCAAATGCCATCAGCATTTTTGCCAAGCTGCCGGTTGGCCCACCACAACTGGCCGATTATTTCGGCCACGCTCAGGTTGCGATTAAAACCTTGCTTGCCGGTGGAGCAGAATGAGCAATTCAATATGCAACCGGCCTGGGTGGAGATACACAATGTGCCGCGCCCCGGCTCTGGAATATACACCGCTTCGATCGCGTTACCGGTGCCCACATCTAGCAACCACTTGCGTGTGCCATCGGCCGACAATTCATCGCGCATCACCTGCGGTGAGGTGACACAAGCCTGCTGCGAAAGTTTTTCGCGCAAGGATGCGGCAAGGTCGGTCATCGCCGAAAAATCGGACTCCCCCATTTTGTGTATCCAGCGCAACACCTGGCGCGCGCGAAAAGGTTTCTCGCCTTGCTCTGCGAACCAGGCGCCCAGTTGCTGCGCATCAAAATTGAGGAGGTTTTCGGGCATTACCGTGTGTATACATTCATGCTGGGAAAGAAATAAGCAATTTCCACTGCCGCTGTTTCCGGGGCATCTGAACCATGCACTGCATTGGCATCAATGCTGTCGGCAAAATCGGCCCGTATCGTGCCCTTGTCAGCTTTTTTCGGGTCAGTGGCGCCCATCAGGTCGCGGTTTTTTGCAATCGCGTTTTCGCCTTCCAGCGCCTGCACCATCACCGGGCCGGAGATCATGAATTCCACCAGATCCTTGAAGAACGGCCGTGCGCGATGCACCGCATAAAACCCCTCGGCTTCCCTGCGTGACAAATGCACCATGCGCGCAGCAATAATTTTCAGGCCGGCTTTTTCAAAGCGGCCATAAATCTGGCCGATTACATTTTTTGCTACGGCATCGGGTTTGATAATTGACAAAGTGCGTTCAACAGCCATGCTTCTTTCTCCAGACGTAAAGTTGATCAAAATTCCAAGGGCGTGATTCTAACAGGCTTTAGCTGTGCTGTCGCAGCGGCAATCACGGCAAAACATGAATTATTCAGGGGTATGGCCTACCCTAACGTAGCTACAATTTCTATTCTGGTAGCGACTGATTTAACCAGTTTCTGAATGCCATGCCCCGGGTTGGCCTGGCGCTGTGAAATAATCAATCCCATACGTTCCAGCAGCCCCACATCCTTCGTGATAGCCGAGCGGTCGCGATGCAATGTCCCTGCCAGCTCATTGATGGTCTTGGGTTCCTGCATGATTTCCTGCATCAAGCGACGCCGTGCATCCGATAAAACCGTGAACATTTTTTGCGGGTCTTCGAACGATAACGTCACCGTGCCTTGAAATTCACCGTTTTGGTCGGCACGCTGTGCAGCATTTTTTGCGCGGCCAAAAAAACCGGCCACTTCGCCTGTACGGACAACAATTTTCTTTGTCATGATTTCCTCTTTCCCGATTGATTGACGATCTCCAGCCACTCCTGCTGAAATCTTTTCAGTGTCTCTTCATAACTCACATGCTCGACCGGCTCGATTGAACCCATATAGTGGCGATGATGATACCCATGCGCATTGTCAAAACCCAGCACCCGTCCATTATCCACCCGGCATATCGCGTGGTTGATATAGGCTACTGCGTACCGCGTGATTATTATCTTGCCCTTTATCTTGTAGCCCCATACTTCGTAGCTCAACAGCCCGCCACCCGATTTTGGCTTGAGTTCACAAGAAACAAGAAACAAGAAAAAACAAGGGGTCAAGAAAAAACAAGAAACAAGGGGTCAGGTCTAGCGCAAGAAACAAGGGGTCAGGTCTAGCGAAATAGCATTTATGCTGCTATATTCCTCCCATCATGTCCCGCCCCATCCGCATAGAATTTCCAAATGCCCTTTATCACGTCACCGCGCGCGGGGATAGGCGCGAAGACATCTTCGAGGACGACTTTGACCGGCAGACATTCCTGGCGACGCTGGAGCAAGTCATCACCCAGTTCAACTGGACATGTTACGCCTGGTGTCTGATGGATAACCACTACCATCTGCTGATCCAGACACCCGAAGGCAACTTGTCCAAGGGCATGCGCCAGCTCAACGGTGTATACACCCAAGCCAGCAATCGGCGGCATCAGCGTGTCGGGCACCTGTTTCAAGGGCGGTTCAAAGCCATCTTGGTGGACAGGGATGCCTATCTGCTGGAACTGGCGCGATATATCGTGCTCAACCCGGTGCGCGCCAACATGGTAAAGAAACCAGCTGACTGGAAATGGAGCAGCTACCGGGCAAGCGTGGGGCTGGAACTTGCCACCCCTTGGCTTTCGGCAGATGGATTGCTGGCGTTGTTTGCAAAGCAGCGCAGTTTGGCACAACAGCGTTATGCCCAATTTGTCGTCGAAGGCATCAAAGCGACTTCACCTTGGGCTAACCTCAAAGGCCAAGTATTTCTGGGCGACGAACAGTTTGTCAATCGCATGCAAAAACATATCCGGTCAGGCAAAGACGATGTGCAAATTCCCCTTGCGCAGCGCCGACCCATTCCGCCATCTTTGGCGCAGATTGAGCAGCGTACGCCGGACAGAGATACCGCCATCATTACAGCACACGCGACGGGCGGATATTCTTACCAGCAGCTCGCTGATTACTTTGGGGTACACTTCACGACGGTGGGAAGAATTGTTCGGGGAGGCGGCTGATGTGCGTGGATGCGATATGCTACTTTGCTAGACCTGACCCCATTGTTCTTGTTCGCAAAGAGAAAAGCTTATACCAGAGCAACTAACGGATGAAATGCTTTTATCCGCGAAGGCTACCCTGCTGCAGGGGGCGGAGCATGGAACATTAGTAGATGAAGGCGGCATTTATTATCGCTATGATCCCAAGCTAGGCTATTTGGGCACCGACCGCGCCACCTTCTTGGTGGAAATGGGCAGTTTCAAGGTCAAGGTGGTTTATCACTTCCAGATGATCAGCGGCGGACTCGACGAGAAGGATGGCCCCGGCTCCTACGACGACAAGAAGAATTGCCCGAACGGAATACACTGGAAAATCTCCCTCAACCCCGACGACCCCAACGCGCCCATTTATTCTTTCGAAATGCCGTCGCAGTTGACCAGCGCCTATGCTGGCCTCGCCAATGTCAATCTGGACTTTGCTGACCTCCCCGGCGGAGCCGTAGGCCAGACCTTTGGTACAAACATCACCCTAGACGACAATGCCTCCGGCCACGGTTGGTTTGTGGACCCCACGCCGGGAGATAACTCCGAATACCTCCCCACCTCCAACCCCAACGAATGGCAAGCCCGCGCTGGCACTGCTGCCTACGGCAAGATGGACATGCTCTCCGTCCTCCTCCACGAATACGGCCACGCGCTAGGCATTGAACACAGCACCAATGCCCACAACTTCATGGCCACCACGCTCACCCCCGGTGTCCGCCGCCTACCAAG
>JANNQM010000043.1:0-9798 GCA_031400735.1 Gallionellaceae bacterium | reverse complement strand
CTGTTAAAACGCTGCGTATTACTGCCGGAGTTTTGAATTACGAAGCTAAATCCAGCTACTCGGTCACGGTACGTGTCACTGACTTCGCCGGGCAGATTTTTAATCAGCCGCTGACAGTCAATGTAATCAACGTGAACGAAGTTCCATCAATCTCCGATCAGAATTTTACCATTGCTGAAAACAGCATTAATGGCGCGATTGTAGGCACTGCGCTGGCCAGCGATCCGGACAGTGGCGACACGTTGAGCTACAGTATTACCGCAGGTAATACCGGTGGCGCATTCGCCATTAATCCCGGCACCGGAGTCATTACCGTTAACACCAGCGCGGCGGTGAATTTTGAGGCGACGCCTGTTTTCAATTTGACGGTTGAGATTACCGATGTGGGCTTGCTGTCCGACACGGCCACCGTGACTGTGAACCTGACCAATGTGAACGAAGCGCCCACGCTGGCCGACCAGGCGTTTGCGCTGAATGAAAATAGCATCAATGGCAGCGCAGTGGGCACGGCGGTCGCCACGGACCAGGATAGTGGGGATACGATCAGCTACAGCATTACCGCAGGCAACACGGGCAGTGCATTTGCGATTAACCCAAGCACCGGGGCCATTACCGTTAACAGTAGCGTGGCGTTGAATTTCGAAACTACACCTGCTTTCATTTTAACTGTGCAAGCCACCGATGGCCTGCTGCCCGGCACGGCCACTGTCACAGTCAATCTCAACAATTTGAATGAGCCGCCCACGCTGAACGATCAAGTCTTTGCGATCAATGAGCATAGTGCCAATTTGTCACTGGTGGGCACGCTGACTGCTAACGATCAGGATGTGGGCAGCATTCTCAGCTACGGCATTACCGCTGGCAATACCGGTAATGCGTTTGCGATCAATGGCAGCACAGGTGCCCTTACCGTCAATTCCAGCGCGGCAGTGAATTTTGAAACCTCACCGATTTTCACGCTGACAGTGCAAGCCACGGATCAAGGGTTGCTGTCAGACCCCGCCACGGTGACGGTCAATCTGAGTAACGTGAATGAATTGCCAGAGCTCGGCGACCAGACCTTTGCCATCAACGAGAACAGCGCCAACGGTACTGCGGTAGGCACATTGGTGGGCAGCGACCCGGATAGTGGCGATACGTTAAGTTACAGCATCATCTCTGGCAATACCGGCGGCGCCTTCGCGATTAATTCAAGCAGTGGCGCAATCACCGTTAACAGCAGTGCGGCGCTGAATTTTGAGCTGACTCCGGTGTTCAATCTGACCGTACAGGTCACCGATGCCGGGCTGCTATCCAATGCGGCTACGGCAACTGTTAACCTCACCGATGTGGTTGAGCCGATACCCAATCCGATTCTGGTTTATGACCACAAGGAAACCGGTGTGGATGGGTTAGGCAATACGGTGGACTGGTACTTCTTTACGGTTACCAACTGGTACGATTTTCCGGCAGCGATGTTCGCGGCAAGCCCCGCCTTGCCTGCCTGCGGTCTTAACACTGCGGCATCCAGAACCTGGGTAGATTTCCACCGCAGCGCTGACAGCAGCCGCATCTATGGTTTCTGTGGGTTGGGTACACCGTCTGACCTGAATGGCATCTGGTTTGGCATGGTTCCAGCCGGAACTGCGCCGCCCACTTCGGTATATATTACGATGACTGATCGTTTGACCAGCAGTGTATATACGTCGAATCAGGTTACGGTTCCCTTCCCTTAAGCTGCTGCGGCAAAACCTCCCTCTCCCGCCTTCGGCACCCTCTCCCAATGGGAGAGGGTTTGTGTTTTAATTCCCTCCTTCCCGGAGGGTGAGGGAGCTAACAGTGCATCATGTCTAACTGGGAGGTATAAATGACCTACATCACAATGCTGAAGCGGCTGGTCTTATTGAGCTTTCTTTTATTACCTGGCGCAGTTGAGGCCGCCGTTCCCACTGCGGGAGAGATTGCCCAACTGAGGGGGTCAGGTACCGCCCAGGCGCGTGCAACAGATGGCACCCTCCGCAAACTTGCGCTGGCCGATCCAATATATTCCGGCGACACAATCAGTACTGGCAAGAATACCAGCCTGAATATCCGGTTCGTCGATGGCTCACGCTTTGATGTTGGCCCGCAATCAGAATTTGCCGTGGATAAATTCAGTTACCAGCAAGGGGCGGATGGCGATGCATTTCATTCGCGCATTATCAAGGGCGCATTCCGCTTTGTCTCTGGCTTGATCGCCAAATCAAAAAACCGCGACATGAAAGTCAGCACCTCCGTCGCGACAATAGGCGTCCGCGGCACGCAGGTGCAAGGCGAAGTCACCGAGCGGCAGGAGAAAGATGGGGAAATCGTCGACGCCTCCGCCAAAATAGTGCTGCTGGAGCCGGAAGAAAAAGGCACTGAAACATCCATTATTGTTTCCAATGAATTCGGCAGCGTGATTATCGACAAGCCGGGTTATGGAACCGAAATACCCGACGAGAAGAGCCCGCCCTCCCCAGTGCGCAAGATGCAGCTGCATACCGTGGATAACATCCTGCGCGCATTGCGCTCATCGGTACGCCAGGGAGGTACACCAAGGCCTCGGATGCCGTGACAGAGGTTGGCAATCTTGTCTTCGTTCAGGCTGGTCATTCACGGTCAGGTGCAAGGTGTATTTTTCCGCGACTCGATGCGCACCGAAGCACAGCGGCTAGGCATTACCGGGTGGGTGCGTAATCGGCGCGATGGGACGGTTGAAGCAGTTGTTCAAGGTGAAGAACAATCCGTTGCCGAGATGATTCGTTGGGCACATCACGGGCCGCAGTGGGCGCGGGTGGAGAAGGTGGATGTGGCGCCGGATTATGGTAGCTATGTGAAGTTTGAAATTCTTTCTTGATTTAATCACCAAATTGTTTGCGGAAAACTTACCACCCCGGCGCTGTGCGCCACCCCTCCTTATAGATAAGGAGGGGAATTTGTGCGTTGACGGGATGGGTGTTATCCCCTCCTTTTTTTAAGGAGGGGTGGCGCGTAGCGCCGGGGTGGTTGTGGGTGGTTGCGGGTAGTTCAGGAATACACCACCCGCACCTGTTGTTCACCTAATATTTTGTGCAAACCCTGCAGCAAATCATCATGCAGCGTCACCGCCCACTCTTCGCCCAAGGGCAACGGTACGGTGGCGGCCTGGTTGCTGTACTGGATCAGTATTGGACATTTTCCACCGCTGTACGGTTGGAATAATTCTTTCAACTGCGGCACGCGCACGTTGACATGATCGCTGATGGCCAGTTCCAGCCGCTTGGCAAACGCAGAACGCGCCGAGGCGAAGTCGAACAATTCATCCGCCGTGACGCGCATGTTGCCGGAATATTCGTCCAGGCTGACTTTGCCGCGCACCACCAATAATTCATCCTCGCGTATCCACGGCCGATTGGCCTCAAAAATTTCATTGAACACGGTCATCTCCACCTGCGCCGAGCCATCGTCCAGCGTCACAATCGCCATGCGCCCGCGCCGCGTCTGCTGGATGCGCACACTGGCCACCATGCCGGCCAGCACGATGGCCACGCCGCCGCGTTTGCCATGGCCATTTTGCGGAACAGCTTGCGCGGTTAAATCGCCCAGGCGCATCTTGACGAAATGGGCCAGCTCAGTGGCATATTCCTGATAAGGATGGCCGCTGAGGTAAAAGCCCAAAGCCAGTTTTTCATTTTGCAGCTGTTCACGCATTTTCCACTGCGCTACATTAGCCATGATCACCGGCATGGCCACGCTTGCATCGTCACCAAACAGGCTATTCTGGTTGGCCGCGCGCGCCTGTTGCTCGGCGCTGCCCAATGCCGCGTCCACTGACGCCAGCATCTGATGGCGGTGTGGGGAAATCACGTCGAACGCACCCGCGCGTATCAGCGCTTCGATCGCACGACGGTTCACCACGCGCTTGTCCACGCGGTGGCAAAAATCAAACAGGTCGCGGAATGCGCCCCCTGCTTTGCGCACCGCAACAATATTTTCGACTGCCGCTTCGCCAGTGCCTTTAACCGCACCTAAACCATAGGCCACGACTTTTTCTGCGAGGGGCGCGAAACGATAGCCGGATGAATTGATATCCGGCGGCAACACACTCACGCCCTGCGCCAGCGTATCCAGGTAAAACGTATGCACCTTGTCGGTGTTGTCCATGTCGGACGATAGTGTGGCGGCCATGAACGCCGCTGGATAATGCGCCTTGAGGTACGCGGTCTGGTAGGACAACAACGCGTAGGCAGCAGAGTGCGATTTGTTGAAACCATAACCAGCAAATTTTTCCATCAAGTCGAACAGCTGTACCGCCAGCCGTTTGTCGATGCCACGCGCCACAGCACCGTCCACGAATATGCTGCGCTGCTGCGCCATTTCATCGGCGTTTTTCTTGCCCATCGCGCGGCGCAACAAATCCGCCGCACCCAGCGAATAGCCGCCTATGATCTGCGCGATTTGCATCACCTGTTCCTGGTACACGATGACACCATAAGTCGGCTTCAGTGACACTTCCAGTTCCGGATGAAAATAATCAGCCTTGGCGCGGCCATGCTTGCGGTTGATGAAGTCTTCCACCATGCCCGATTCCAGCGGGCCGGGTCGATACAACGCAACCAGCGCGACGATGTCTTCAAAATTATCCGGTTGCAGGCGGCGAATCAGGTCTTTCATGCCGCGTGATTCCAGCTGGAATACCGCAGTGGTGTTGCTGGCCTTTAGCAAGTCATAGGTGGGTTTGTCGTCGAGCGGAAGGTTTTCAATCGTAAAGGATCGAGGATCGAGGATTGAAGATTGAGGCAAACCTGTGCCCTGCTTCTCACTCGATCCTCGATCCTCGATCCTCGATCCTCTCACATACCTCACCGCCCAATCGATAATCGTCAGCGTGCGCAAGCCAAGAAAGTCGAACTTCACCAGGCCTATTTTTTCTACGTCATCCTTGTCCAGCTGGCTGACGGTATTATCGCTGCCCTCAGCACAATACAGCGGGCAAAAATCAGTCAGTTTGCCGGGGGCGATCAGCACGCCGCCGGCGTGCATACCGACATTGCGCGTCAGGTCTTCGAGTCGCTCGCCCAATTCCAGCAGTTCTTCTACGCCTTCTTCGCTATTTACAATCGCGTTGAATTCCGGCTCCAGTTCGCGCGCTTTTTTCAGTGATACCGGTTTCACACCTTCCAGCGGCACCAGTTTGGACAATCGATCACACAGGCCATACGGAAAATCCAGCACGCGCCCGACATCGCGTATCACCGCCTTGGACGCCATTGTGCCAAAGGTCACGATTTGCGCCACGCTGGCCGCGCCGTATTTGTGCTTCACGTAGTCGATCACACGCTCGCGCCCATCCTGGCAAAAATCCACGTCAAAGTCCGGCATTGAAATCCGTTCTGGATTCAGGAAACGCTCGAACAGCAATGCGTAGCGCAACGGGTCAAGGTCAGTAATGCCCAGGCTGTATGCCACCAGCGATCCGGCGCCGGAGCCACGGCCAGGGCCGACCGGCACGCCATTATTTTTTGCCCAGCGTATGAAATCGGCAACAATTAAAAAATAGCCGGAGAAACCCATTTTTATAATGGTCTCAATCTCAAATCGCAGCCGTTCGCTGTATTCAGGCATTTTGGCGGCGCGCTCGGTTTCCACCGGGAACAGTTGCCGCATGCGCAGCTGCAAGCCGAGTTCGGATTCGGTGCGCAGGAAATCATCCAGGGTTTCGCCGTTGGGCGTAGGGAAATCAGGCAAGCACGGTTTATCCAGTTGCAAGGCCAGGTTGCAGCGCTTGGCAATTTCGACGCTGTTGGCCAACGCTTGCGGCAAGTCGGCAAACATTTCCTGCATCTCGGCCTGGGTTTTGAAATACTGCTGTGCGGTAAATTGGCGCACGCGGCGCTTGTCATTCAACACATAGCCTTCGGCTATACATACCCGTGCTTCATGCGCCTTGAAATCGTCGCGGGCGAGAAACTGCACCGGGTGGGTGGCCACCACTGGCAGCGCCAGCTCAGCGGCCAGACGCACCGCTGCGCGCACATATGCTTCCTCGCGCACGGCGCCTGAGCGTTGCACTTCCACATAATAGCGCCCGGGAAATAACGCCGCCCAATCCACTGCCAGCTGGCGCGCAGTGGCCTGGTTGCCATTCAGCAAAGCCATACCCACTTCGCCCAAATGCGCGCCGGATAACGCCAGCAAGCCATCGGTTCCGCTGCTTAACCAGCTTTTGTCTATCTCGGGGCGTCCGCGATAATAATTTTCCAGATAGGCACGCGTCAGCAACGTGGAAAGTCGTAGATAGCCAGCATTGGACTGGCACAACAACAGCAGGCGGAATGGTTTGTCGCGTTCGGCCGGGTTACTGATGAATACATCGCAACCTATGATGGGCTTGATGCCGGATGAACGAGCGGCCTGATAAAATTTAATCAGCCCGAATACGTTGTTAAGGTCGGTTAGCGCCAGCGCCGGCATGCCGTCTTGCTTGGCCGCAGCTACGGCCTCAGGTATACGCACTATGCCATCGGCAATGGAGTATTCGCTGTGCAACCGCAGATGGATGAAAGTGGGTTGGGGCATGGTTGGCTTATCGCGTAATCAAACGCAATTTTACCATTGCCCTTGCCGCGGAAAATCTAAAGATTTCTATACATAGCGAATAAATCTACTGCGCAACTCTGGGGCGGGGCCGGGCGGTGCTCGCGCTCCTCACATACTGTTGTGTATGCTCCGGGCGCTGCGCTCCGGCCTCCCCCACCCCAGAGCCGCTCGCTACGATTTCTGTCGCTATGTATGCTTTTGATGTTGTTAGTTAAATTCTGTGCAATGTTAACGTCAACCCAGATAGGCTGCCAGAACGCGTTGATTTTTGTGCATATCACTGGGCAAGCCTTCCAGCACAATCTGTCCATGTTCCATCACATATACATAGTCCGCCACTTGCAGCGCACTGCGCGCGAACTGCTCCACCAGCAGCAACGTTATTCCGGCCTCTTTCAGGCGGCTGATAATTTTGAACACCTCTTGCACCAGCACCGGCGCCAGCCCCATCGATGGCTCATCCAGCAACATTACTTTGGGGTTGGCCATCAACGCCCGGCCTATGGTCAGCATCTGCTGTTCGCCACCAGAGAGCGTTCCTGCGGTTTGCGCAGCCCGTTCGCGCAGGCGCGGAAATAGTTGGTAAATTTTTTCCAGGCTATGCGCAGCCTGGGTGCGGTAACCAAAAAATTTCGGCAGATGACTATATCCACCCAACAACAGGTTATCTTCCACCGACAGCGACCCGAATACTTTACGCCCCTCCGGCGAATGGGCCAACCCCTGCCGGGCAATTTTGGCTGCGCTGTATCCTTGCACGGGAATGCCATTCAACATAACGCGACCCTGCGTTGGCTGCAGCAAGCCGGACAGGGCACGCATGGTTGTGGTTTTGCCCGCGCCATTGGCGCCTATCAGGGCGACCACTGTGCCTTGTTTTACTTGCAGCGAAATACCGCGCAATACTTCGCTTGCGCCATAGCCAGCATGCAGGTTTTCGACTTGAAGCACTCTATTGCATCCTTAAAAATGTTATATCAAACCCTTAACCACCCCAGCCCTTGCGGGCTACCCCTCCCTGAAAGAAGGAGGGGATTAAAAACATATTCCCCTCCTTTGTTTAAGGAGGGGTGCCCGCCAGGGCGGGGTGGTTAAGCCTCTGCCGCACCCAGGTAAGCCCTAATTACTTCCGGATCACGCTTCACTTCCTCCGCCGACCCTTGAGCAATCACTTTTCCGCCATCCAGCACGGTCACCACATCGCATAATTCACTGACCACATCCATGTGGTGTTCAATCAGGATGATCGTAATGCCGCGCTGGTGTATGCATTTTATGATTTCGATCAGCTGCGCTACATCGGGCTGCGCCAACCCGGCTGCAGGTTCATCCAAAATCAACAAGTCAGGCTTGCAGGCCAGTGCCCGGGCAATTTCCAGGAAGCGCTGCGCGCCATAGGTTAAATTTTTTGCAAGGGTGCGCGCTTGTTGTTGCAGCCCAACCAACTGAAGTAGCGCCAGCGATTCGGCTTGTGCGCGTTGCTCTTCGCGCCGGGCAAAGCCCAGCAGCAACAGCGGCAACGGGCAGCGGTACACGCCTTTTATCGCCACCATGACATTATCCAGTGCAGACAATTCAGAAAACAGCTGCAGGTTCTGAAAAGTCCGTGCGACACCCTTTTTTGCTACCTGATACAAACTTCCCTGCGGCAGCGCATGGCCGTGCAGCCACACTGTCCCGTCCGTCGGCGGATACAGGCCGGAGATTACATTCACCGCCGTGCTCTTGCCAGAGCCATTGGGACCTATCAAACCATGTATGTGCCCAGCCTGAATTTTTACTGAGACATCATCCACCGCTTTGACGCCGCCGAAGTAGCACTTCAAATTGCGCAACTCGAGCAGCGTTTCATGTGTCACCGGTTTGGTTGGGAGCACATCCTGAATATCTGCCGCCGACGCCAGAGTGCGCGGCGCCAGGTTGAACAAGCGTGACAACGCACGTGTCACGAACCCCATCAATCCATCGGGCAAGCCGACTACGACTGAGAACAGCATCAATGCAAAAATAGCCTTGCGCCAATCTTCGGTATTTTCCACCAGGCTGCCACCGATCACCAACGAGCCCATTGCAACTATAGGCGCAATGGCCTGGAACGTCTGGGTGGTGCGCGCCATCATTCCGCGCACACCGGCCACGATAGCCATCAATAAGCCAAGCATGGAAAACACCTGGAACAGCAGGCGATTGGACAGCAGGTTAGGCAATAATACAATCAGTGTTGCCCCGAGCAATGCGCCCCACAGGCTTTTGCGCCCGCCCAGCACGACGCCCAGCAACAGGATCACCATCAGCTCATAAGTAAAACTGTGCGGTTGCAAATACTGGAAATTAAACGCGTACAGGCCGCCGGCAAAACTTCCCAGTGCGGAGCCAATCGCAAACGCGGCGATTTTGTAATGGTATACGCCCACGCCCATCGCATCGGTCGCAATCGGGCTGTCGCGCAACGCTTCAAACGCCCGGCCCCAATTCGACGACAGCAGGTTGCGCATCAGCAGCCACACCACGCCCAGGAAAATCAGGCACAGCCAGTAAAATCCCGGCGCGCTGACGCTGCTGCCAAAAAAATCCGGGCGCATGATAGACAAGCCTTGCGCGCCGCCGGTGACGCCTTCCCATTCGTTCAACGTGATTACGGTCAATGCGGCAAAACTCAGTGTGGCCAGCGCAAACTGCGGACCTTCCAGACGCAATGCCGGCACTGCCAGCAGCGCGCCCAGTATTAATCCGACCAGCATGCTAGTACCTAATGCTGCCGGTATGCCCCATCCCAGCAACGACACACACAAGCCCGCCGCGTACGCGCCCAATGCCAGAAAGGCTGCATGCCCCAGATTGACCTGGCCCAGGTAACCTACGCTAACATCCAGACCTATCAGCAAAATTCCATAAATGGCCAGCAGCGTCAGCAACCCCAACGCATAGGAATTATTCACCAGCAGCGGGATGGCTGCCAGCAGCGAAAAGGTGGCCAGCTCAGCGCCGCGAATAAGTAACACACGTTTCCAGATCATTTGCTATCTAGCTCTCTTGTAATACGCGAGTATAAGTCAAGTTTAATGCCAAGCGGTCTTATCAAAATGAGGACTGTAGGAGCGGGGGCGGGGCCCCGGGTTTTTTTTTGCGGGGGGGGGCCCCGCCAAAAAAAAATATTTTTTTGAAAATATTTGGAGAAAAATTAGTTATAATAAAAGAGTTAAATAAAAAGAAAAAAAA
>JANNQM010000042.1:0-84919 GCA_031400735.1 Gallionellaceae bacterium | reverse complement strand
GGTGGTTTATAGGTTGATCGGTTTTTTTGGGGGGCTGGTGCTGTTCCGGGGGCGGGTGTCGAAATAAAAATTTGGGGTTGGCTGGGGTGTGGTACTAACCCCAGCGTTTGGGGATATCAAATATGCTGGGGTTCGTACCTCACCCCAGCCTACCCCAATTTTTTATTGCGACAGCCGCCGCCGGAACAGCACCAGCGCCACATAAAATCCGATCAACGTATAACCCACCATCACTAAAATATGCAACAGCAAATCAGGCGGCAATATACCATTCATTAGCGGCCGGGCAATATCCACTGCGTGGGACAACGGCAAAATTGCGGAAACGGCTTGCAGCAATGAGGGTAACTGCTCCACCGGAAAAAACACGCCGGATAAAAACATCGTGGGCGTAATCACCAGCGTGAAGTAATACATGAAAAAGCTGTAGCTGGGCGCCAGCGCCGTCATGATTAAACCGAGCGCGGCAAAGCATAGTCCCACCATCAACGACAGCGGAATCAACCATAGTGACAGCATGGAATGCGACAACCCCATGGCCCAAATCACGGCTAACACCGCCAGTCCGGACAGCAGACTCTTGCTGGCTGCCCACAGCACTTCCGACAGCACAATGTCGTCCAGTGTGACCGGCGTATTAAGTATCGCTTCCCATGTGCGTTGCTCATGCATGCGCGCAAAGCACGAGTACAACGCCTCGAAAGTGGCGCTGTTCATCGTGCTGTAGCACACAGTACCGGCAGCGAGGAACACCAGATAAGAGGTGCCACCCATTTGCGGTAACAGACTGCCCAAGCCCAAGCCCAAACCCAGCATGTAAATCAGCGGATCGGCCAAGTGGCCCAAAATGGATGTCGCCGCCATTTTTTTCCACACCAGAAAATGGCGCCGCCAGATGGGGATAAACCTTAAGCTCAGGTGTGGCGGGGCAAAATGATTAGTTTTCATGATGAGCATTCATTTCAAGGCACAGTCGAAGCAAGGCCTAGGCGGCAAGGCTTGAGGTGACGAAGACAGTACATAAGTACGGCTAGGAGCCGAAAGCCGCAGCCAACAACGGCCTTGCGATGAATGTGCCTTGAAATCATTCGCGCATCTCCCTGCCGGTTAACTTCAGAAAAACATCTTCCAGGTTGGCCGGGCGGTGCAAATAGCGCAATGAGCCCAAGCTGCTCAAATGAGCCACCAGCGGCTGGGCATCATCCACATAACAGAACACCGTTTCGCCGCTAATCTCAAAGCGCCGCGAAAATTGCGCTGCATGCTGTTGCGCCCAGGTTGCCACTTTCTCACCGAATACTTCTACTACCTGCGGCTCAATGTGCTGCCGGATCAGCGCTTGCGGGGTATCCTGCGCAATCATGCGTCCTTCGTCGAGTATCGCCAGGCGATGGCACAGCCGCTCGGCTTCGTCCATAAAGTGCGTAGTCAGCAGCAATGTTTTTCCTTGTACGGTCAGTTCACGCGAGCGCTGCCAGATCAGATGGCGCGCTTGCGGGTCCAGCCCGGTGGTCGGTTCGTCCAGAAAAATAATGTCCGGGTCATTGACCAGCGCCCGCGCCAATGTCAATCGGCGTTTCATGCCACCGGACAGTGTGGGAATTTTGGCGTCGCGCTTGTTGGTGAGATTGGCGAATTCCAGCAACATCGGAATGCGCGCGTCGATCTCGGCCTCTGTCATATCAAAATAACGGCTATACACCTGCAGATTTTCTGTTACGGTAAAGTCGGGATCCAGGTTATCCATCTGCGGCACCACTCCCACGCGCAGCCGCGCGGTTCGCGCATCACGCGGCACGGTATGGTTGAGCAAGCTCAGTTCGCCTTTATTCGCTTCGATCAAACCCAGCAATAAGCGCAATGTGGTGGTCTTGCCCGCGCCATTCGGTCCCAGCAAGCCATAACATTCACCGCGCTGAATATCCAGATTCAGGTCATTTACTACCTTATGTCCGGCATAGGATTTTTGCAGATTGCGTGCGTGTATTACCGAATTCATAATGGGTGCTCGTTAAAATGATTACGCACAATATCCCTTAAATCATTCAAGCGACCATGAAAAAAATGGGTGGCACCCGATACGACCACCACCGGTAAATGCTGCGGCGCTGCCCATTGCTGCACGGCACTGAACGGAACAACCTCATCCTGATCGCCATGAATCAGCAAGGTACCAACGGGCACGTTGGGCATCGCAAAACGACCCACGGCTGGCGCCACCAGCACCAGACGCTGCGGTTTTAATTGTTGTGCAACACGCGCCTGAACATAGCCACCAAAAGAAAAACCTGAGAGCACCAGCGGCAGGTCGCCAAACTCGCGCTTTGCGTAATTCACCACCGAGATCACATCCTGTATTTCGCCGTCGCCATTATCAAATTTTCCGCTGCTCTCGCCTACCCCCCGGAAATTAAAACGCAGCGCGACAAATTCAAGTTCGGCGAAAGTTTTAGTCAAGGTGGTAACCACCTTGTTATCCATGGTTCCGCCCATTGTGGGCAAGGGGTGTGCCACTACGGCGATGGCATGTGGCGTGGCGGGCGATAAATGCAGCACGCTTTCCAGGCCTCCGGCCGGACCGGAAATGGAAATTTTATTGGTCACCAAGGTCATATTTTCAGGCGCTCCACTATGCGCCCATGCTGCAAATGCTCTGCGATGATTTCATCCAGATCATGTTGATCGATATAGGTATACCAGACACCTTCCGGATAGACCACCAGCACCGGGCCTTCCGCACAGCGGTCCATGCAGCCAGCAGAGTTGATGCGGATGCGGTTTTCCGCAGCATTCAGTCCCAGCGCCTTGACCTTGTCCTTGACGTAGTCACGCATTTTTTGCGCACCTGCATCGTTGCAGCATTGTTCGCCATTAGCGCGCTGGTTGGTGCAAAAGAAAACATGGCGGTGGTAATAATTCATACAGTATCTGTTGGAATAATGGGGTTAGGGGAAGGGGCGATGATACATTGATCAGGATGGGGTTTCCCCCGTTGTATTCCGGATGCGGCGTATGTTCCATAGGTAGCCCAATATCAAAAACGGCAAAATAACGGTGATGGATTGCGACAGGCCGTTGAAATTCAGCTGGTGTCCGTAATTCCGTTGATACAGCGGCAGCGCAATGGCAGGTGGCCCGCTATCCAGTATCCAGTTGGCCACTATCATGTAGGCTACCGTTACCAGCGCGGCAACTTTTAATATCCATACGCGCGGCAAGCGTACTGCCGCGACCAATAACGCGATGCCGACCACTACGCCGAGTATCGCTTCGCTGTTCAGCCACAGCAACAGCGCCCAGGATTTTAGCAATACCGCTGCGGCCACAAACTTGGCCAGCGCGACCACAACAAGCGCCAGCAATAGCGCGCTCACTGTGTGATGGCGGTTGCGCAACAAGGTCAGCAGCAACATTCCCAGCATCAACAGATTGAGCGCGACTGCACCACTTTCCAGTACGTTAAACGGCGCGGGCTGAGCCGGGGCAAACGGGGTTTGCGCAATTTGATTGATGAACACATTACCCAGCATGGGCAATGAGGGATTAATCTGCGCGCTCATCCATAACGCCACCAATGCCAGACCGAAATCCATTTTTCGGCCGTGATGGAATAAGTGCATGCGCCAGCGCGATAAGTGCTGCGCAAACCATACCTGGGGCGCAATGCTGACTGCCAATAGCGCACCCAGCAATGCCCCGCAGCTGTTGGAAACGATATCGAGGCTGGAGCTGATGCGCATAGGCAAATAGACTTGGGCATATTCCATCATGGCTGAAAGAATCATGCTGATCAATGTCGCAAAAATTACTGTGGTGAACGCACCGAACCAGGCGCGCAAGGTCAGCCCGAGTAACAGGCCAAAGGGCAGATAGGCCAGCAGGTTAGCCGCCACATCAAACAAGCTGTATTGTTTCCACAACGGAATGGCCAGCACATCAGAGAATTTGAAACCTTGGTCCTGCCACCCGCTAAACGGCGACAAACTGGCATAAACTATAAACACTACATAACCTGCGATCAGATACTTACGCAGGTGGGCGCTGGGAAAGGTAGGGGTAGGGTTCATAGGCGGAAGTTTATCCGAATCTGATGATGAGTATTACCGCAATGAAATGAAAGGTGTACCAAAGTACCAAGTACCTTTATTTCGGACACATTTATATGGCGGCGAACCAAACCCTTGTGGTAATGTCTTTACAGGGTCGCACCCACCAGAGCTAAACAAAACGTTTAACCAAGGAGAAAAATTATGTTCCCCTCGCGAATCCATCTAACTACCGCCCTGTCCCTGATGTTGTTGAGCGCCACTACATTTGCCGGTGATAGCCCGGATGACATCAAGCAACGCATTGGAACCGGCGATCCTATTGCAGGCAAGGAAAAATCTGCATTATGCCAAGGTTGCCATGGCGAGGACGGCAACAGCGCCACGCCCGACTTCCCCAAACTGGCCGGACAATATGCCGTTTATATCCAGAAGCAAATCAACGATTTCAAATCCGGCGCGCGCAAAGATCCGGTTATGACCGATATGGCCATGACCATCACTGATCCAAAGGATTTACTCGATATTTCCGCCTATTTTGCCAGCCAGCCGCAAATGAAAGGTGCCAGTCCGGTGGTTAACAAGAATGGTATGACTCGATTTAATGACAGCAATGGCTGTGCGGTCTGCCATGGGGTTAACGGCAAAGGCCTGGCGCCTAATAATCCTTCCGCGCCGATAATCGGCGGTCAACATAAGGAGTATATCGTCAAGCAACTCAAGGATTTCAAAACCGGTGCACGCAGGAACGAGGCCAGCGGAATTATGGCAATGTATGCGGGTATGTTGTCCGATGCTGCGATGGACGATGTGGCGAGTTACGCTGCAGGATTGTAATGTTTCCAGTTCAGTTGGTTTACACAAAAATAAGGGAGTATGTATGCCGAACAAACCTTTCTTGACCGATATAAAAACCCTGCGCACGCGCGCCCGCAAACATATTGAACAGGGGGCCATCACCGCTGGTTACAGTGCGGATCGCGATACTGTGGTCAAGCTGCTGAATGAGGCCTTGGCCACCGAAATCGTTTGTGTGCTGCGTTATAAAAGGCACTATTACATGGCCTCTGGCATTAATGCCCAAAGCGTTGCGGCGGAATTCCTGCAACATGCCACCGAAGAGCAGGCGCACGCTGACCTGATAGCGCAACGCATCGTGCAGCTCGGCGGCAAACCGGATTTTTCGCCCGAGGGCCTGGCGACACGCAGCCATTCTGAATACCACGACGGCGATGATTTGATTGAGATGATACGTGAAGACCTGATAGCAGAGCGCATTGCCATCGACAGCTATCGCGAGATGATCCAGTATCTGGGCAACAACGACTCCACCACCCGGCGCATGCTGGAAACGATACTGGCCATGGAAGAAGAGCATGCCGATGATCTATCCAGCCTCTTGTCTGAAATGGGCGCTACATAGCGTATAGCTCGGAAAGGCCAAACAGCCTGTTGAGTATCAACAAGCGTTAATAACGGGGGAACAACATTCCAGAAAGGGCGGAAACGCAACTCGGCGCCCGCCCCAATCCGGAGATTTAAGCGCCGAGAATACCTTTAACCATGGCCGATGTTTTGGCCATCATTTTTTGGGCTGCCGATTTTTTGGCGGCTGGTTTCTTCGCTGCTTTTTTAGCTGCCGGTTTTTTAGCTGCCGGTTTTTTGGCTGCTTTTTTTGCGGCTGGCTTTTTGGCTGCAGCTTTCTTAGCTGCTGGCTTTTTGGCTGCTACTTTTTTGGCTGCTGGCTTTTTTGCTGCTGGTTTCTTCGTTGCCGCTTTTTTAGCCGCCGGTTTTTTGGCCGCTACTTTTTTAGCCGCTGGCTTCTTAGCGGCTGTTTTCTTGGCTGCCGGCTTGGCAGCAGATTTTTTCGCAGCGGGTTTTTTGGTGGTGGTGCTTTTTGCTTTGCTAACTGTTGTAGCCATTTTCATTCCTTGTAAAATTAAAATTTCGAACCAGGAACTGCATTGCGTGCAACCACTGCACTCCCAAACGCTCACTACTCTCCCTAGTCAGACACCCTTGAAATACGTTTGGTGTCGCATTCTATGCGCGATTAAAAATATAGCGCAACAGATTTCTGCATTTTTTTAAAAAAAACTACAAAAAAGTTTTTTCACCGGCAAAAAGTTGCGGCGCCGTTTCCCGTTCCCGGACCAGCTGAACGTCAGCGCCTTTGACCATCACTTCGGCAGCACGCGGGCGGGAATTGTAGTTGGAACTCATGCTCATGCCATAAGCCCCCGCCGACATAATGGCCAACAAATCCCCTTCGGAAACGGCCAATTGACGGGCGTGTCCGAGGAAATCCCCAGTCTCGCACACCGGCCCCACCACTTCGAAGATTAAAGGTTGGTTTACTCGTTCGCCTCCTCTCCCGCTTGCGGGATAACCAGCGGCTTGGCTATCGTTTTTGGATAGCCTAGCCGAATGGCTAGTTGTTCCTTCAGAGGATTGAGGAGAGGGCCCTTGCGGTGCGAGAGGGTTGGGGAGAGGGGACGCATGACCACCACCCCTAACCGGCCAAATAGCGTGATAGGCCTCATACAGCGCCGGACGCATCAAATCGTTCATCGCGGCATCCACTATGGCGAAGTTTTTTTCTTCGCCGGGCTTCAGGTATTCGACCTTGGTCAGTAACAACCCTGCATTCCCGGCCAACACCCGCCCCGGCTCAACCAGTATTTTCTCGTTGCGGCCTTGCATTGCTTTGAGAAGCTGTGCCGCATACGCGGTTATGGATGGCGGTGTTTCATCGCGATAACGAATCCCCAGCCCCCCGCCAAAATCGAGATGCTCCAGCCGTATTCCTTCGCCTGCCAGCACATCGGCCAGTGCCAGCACTTTTTCAATTGCCGCAACGAAAGGGCCTAGTTCGGTCAGTTGCGATCCGATATGGCAGTCCATGCCGGTCACGCGCACATGGGCTAGCTTGCTGGCCTGCTGATACAGGCCCAGCGCTTCGGTATAGGCTACGCCGAATTTATTCTGCTTCAGCCCGGTGGATATATAGGGGTGCGATTTGGCATCCACGTCCGGATTTACGCGCAAACTGACCGGCGCCACTTTGCCCATTTGCCCGGCCACTTCATTCAGGCGCAGCAGTTCAGCCCGGGATTCCACGTTAAAACACAAGATGCCCGCTGCCAGCGCCTGGCGCATTTCCGCTGCGGTCTTGCCGACGCCGGAGAACACCACTTTATTGGCCGCCCCGCCCGCCGCCAGCACGCGCTGCAATTCGCCCCCGGAAACAATGTCGAAGCCTGCACCCAGTTTGGCAAACAGGTTCAAAATTGCGAGATTGGAATTGGCCTTAACCGCGTAACAGATTAAATGCTCGTGGCCCTTGAAGGCAGCTGCAAACTGCTGGTAGCCGTCGGCCAGCGCAGTATGTGAATAGACATAGCACGGTGTGCCAAAACGCTGCGCTATATCGGCCAGCGGGACTTGTTCGGCACAAAGCTGGTTATTGCGGTAATCGAAAAATTCATTCATTTTGTTTTTGGTCTGAGGGTGACGGGGCTGTAGGCTGTTGCGGCAAATACATCGCTCCCTTGTGTCCACAGCCTTGCAGCAACAAGGCGAACAGCAACATAATGGCGGACATACGCATGACCAGACTCTCGGAAATGGAATAGGCGGGATTATATGACGGAAAGCGCATCCAACGAATCAGCCGCCGAGGTATTTGCGCGCATCGGGCAAATGGCCGGTGACCGGGGCGTCGCTGTTAAACGCACATTAACCAGATCATCGCTCAAACTGGAATTTGCCGATGGCCAGCGCATTATCGTTAACCATGATGAGCGCACCCATAAAATCTGGCTCGCCGCCCGTTCCGGTGGCCTGGAATATGACTTCAACGGTGCGCTGTGGATTTCTGCGCTGGATGGCAGCGAACTGTTTGCCCGGCTGGCCGAGCTGTTCGATCAGATCATCGCCAGTAACCCGGTTAACACCCAACCCGGCAAACTGGTAGAGATTAACCCGATACCCGCGCCTTCCTACGTCAGCTATCAACATGAGCCTGGCAGCAGCCCGGTCAAAAAAATCGTCTTTGCCGGAATACTGGCTTGGGCGGGATATATCGGCTTCCAGCATTTTATCGGCTCTCCCTCCAACGTGGAGTCCGCCCGGTTCCCAACCGATAACAGCACACTGCTGGCGCGCAGCCAATGCGATGAGTTGATGCCAGCAAATGGCACTACACATGTTTTCCCGGCCAGCACCCTGCAGCTGGATAGCCCGAGCAATACGGAAATCACGCTGCAGAATGACCATGCCCACGCTTTTATGGCTACCTTCACGGCACCCCGCACCGTCATTCCCTACTTGTCGGTGCTGGTAAATGCCGGGCAGACAGCAAAAGTTGGCTTGCCGTATGGCCAATATGACATGCTGTTTTCGGTGGGGGATTCCTGGTGCAATTCCAGTATCGGGTTTGCCGACGGGGACAACACAAAATTAAACACCACGCTGAATGTGGTTCCGCTGCAACCGATGCAGATTCTGGCCCAATCCTCGGGTTCAGGCACTTCAGACATGCAGCTTTTTATCCGATCTTCAGTCGCCCAAGCCGAACCGCCAGCCTTTAAATTCATCGGCAATGGCGTAATGGAAATTCCCCGGCACAGCAACGGCCATTACCATATCACCGGCGCAATCAATGGTTTTCCGGTGACCTACCTGATTGATACCGGGGCATCGCTTACCTCGCTGTCGGCCCAGACCGCAAAACAAGCCGGCATCCGTGACTGCAAGCCCACCACTTTCCGAACCGCCGGTGGCACCACTCCAGGGTGTGTCGCGCTGGTTCCGGAACTGACCATAGGCACTTTCCAATTGCACAATGTAGCCGTGGCGGTGTTGCCCAACATGGAAGTTGACCTGCTGGGAATGAACATATTAAGCCATTTTGAAATGAAGCAGATAGATGGGGTGATGCGATTGTCTTACCGGTAGCAGGCACTACGCTTTGGACGCATTACTACGCCGTCACAGGACTCCACTTGTGCAATTCCCTGCGCCATTTCAAATATTCCGGACAAACTTTCTCCACCACACTCCAGAACGCTGCCGAATGGTTCATCTCGACCAGGTGCGCGAGCTCATGCACCACGACATAATCCACCAGGCTCAAGGGCATCTTGATCAACTGCCAATTCAGGCGCACGTTGCCATCTACGGTGCAGCTGCCCCATTGCGTGCGGGCCGAGGACAGTTTCACGTTGCTCGGGTTAACGTTCATTAGCGGCACATAGTGCGCTACGCGCTGTTTGAACAATAGCTCCGCTTCGCGCTGATACCACTGTGTGACCGCTTGTTCAACCCCGTCGTGATTTGCGCTATCGGTGACATGCACGATTAGCTGCCTGCCGCTGACCTGTGGGACCGAAGCAAACAAGCTGGCCACCACACGCAGCGTGAGTGTCGCGCCAATAAATGAAATCTTTTGTCCATCATGCCAGTGCACCGGCTGCGGCATGCTGGCTTGCCAGTGTTCCAGTTTTTTCACTACCCACTGTGCCTTGTCTTGCAACACGCTGTGCAACCACTTTTCCGAGGCGCGCATAGGCACATTAACCGTTAACCCATTGTCATCGACGCGCAGGCCTATGCTGCGGCGACGGGTGCGCTTAAGGGTGTAGGTGAAGTGTTTGCCCGACAGGGTTACCGTGCGTTGCTCTATTGCGGGCGCGGGGGTGAGTTGGCGGTGTAGGTTCTTAAACATCAGGGCAATCTGGGAATTTCATTTTCTATCCAATCGGCAACCCGCTGGGTAACCTCGTCCGCCTTAAGACCTGTTGGGTCTATGGGCTGGCCGATACTCATTGTGATGACACCGGGGAATTTAAGGAAAGATCTTTTACCCCACAATTTCCCGGCGTTATGCGCCACTGGAACCACCGGCACACCACTGGCAATAGCCAGCTGTGCCCCGCCACTTTTGTATTTGACTTTCTGGCCATAAGGAACGCGGGTTCCTTCCGGAAAAATGACCACGCAAAACCCTTGCTGCAGACGCTGTTGGCCCTGACTAAGCAGCTGCTTGATTGCTTCGCGTCCATTGCCGCGCCGTATCGCAACCGGACTGGTCATCGCCAGCCCCCAGCCAAAAAAGGGGAAGAACAACAGCTCGCGTTTCAGCACCCAAACCTGCGGCGGAAAGACTTTCTGCAGCGCCATCGTTTCCCAGGCCGATTGGTGCTTGCACAATACGACACAAGGTGTTGCCGGAATGTTTTCAGCGCCGCGCACGACCATGCGTATGCCGCACACCACACGCAGCAGCCACAACATGCTGAGCGCCCAGCCGGAGATTATTCGATAACGGGTAACAGGCCGGAACGGAAAAGTGAATATCGCAAGCAGTGCATACAGCGGTGTGATGATTATTTGCAGCAACAGGAAGATCAGTGAGCGGATGAATACCATATCAAACTAAAATCTGATGCCACGTCAAACAAGTGTCGCCACTGCGGCTGCCAAATCGGGGTAAATTAGCGTCCCCTCCGGCATGCCGCCTTTGGCTTGGGTTTTTACGCCTTTGCCGGTCAACACCAATATCGGCTGGGCGCCAATCTTGGCGGCACACGCCAGGTCGCGCAGTGAATCGCCGACCGCAGGTACGCCTTTCAGGTCATGGTTATAGCGCGCAGCAATTTCCTCCAGCATTCCAATTTTTGGCTTGCGGCAATGGCAATCCGCTTGCGCCGCATGCGGGCAGAAAAATATTGCGTCTATACGCCCGCCTGCCAGCGCCACCGCCTTGTGCATTTTTTCGTGTATTGCATTCAGCATCGGCATATCAAACAGACCTCGCCCGACGCCGGACTGATTGGTCGCCACGACAATGTGATAGCCTGCCTGCACCAGGCGCGCAATCGCCTCCATGCTGCCCGGCAGCGGCCGCCATTCATCCGGATTTTTAATGAACTGGTCCGAGTCGTGGTTGATAACGCCATCGCGGTCGAGAATAATCAGTTTCATATCAAGTGGCCAATTTAGAAATATCAGCAATGCGGTTCATTGCCTGTTGCAACTGCGACAATAACGCCAGGCGATTAACGCGTAATGCCGCATCTTCTGCATTCACCATCACGTTATCGAAAAAAGCATCGACCGGTGTGCGCAGCGCGGCCAATGCTTGCAGGGAAGAAGTATAGTCGCCTGCCGCGAATTGCGCATCTGCCTTGGGTGTTATCTGGCTCAACGCCTGATGCAGGTTTTTTTCCGCAGCCTCGTGCAACAACGCGACGTTAACTTCGCTGCTGATAGACCCCTCAGTCTTTTTCAGGATATTGCCTACCCGCTTGTTGGCGGCAGCCAATGCAGCAGCTTCCGGCAATACGCCAAAGGCACGCACCGCCACCAGACGTTTTGGCACATCACCCAATCGTTGTGGGCGCAAGCTGAGCACGGCATCCACTTCTTGTGCGGTATAGCCCTGATCGCGCAGACTGCCGGCGAAGCGGTCATAAATAAAATCTGATAGCGCGCGGATAATTCCGGCATCCGTAAGTCGTGCTGCGTGGAATAGCCAATCCAGTTCCAGCGCCAGATCGCGTTCAGTCAGCATTCTGATGACGCCCAAGGCATGACGCCGCAGCGCAAACGGGTCTTTGTCGCCAGTCGGTATCTGTCCTATGCCAAACATACCGGCCAGTGTTTCCAGCTTATCCGCCAACGCAACGCACAGGCCAACGGCATTGCGCGGCAACTCATCGCCGGCAAAACGCGGTTTGTAGTGGTCTTCAATTGCAAATGCCACCTCGCTGCCAAGTCCATCGTGCAGCGCGTAATATCGTCCCATGATGCCTTGCAGTTCGGGGAATTCGCCGACCATGTCGGTGAGCAAGTCGGCCTTGGCTAGCAAGGCGGCTTGCCCTACCTGCAACATCAGTTCAGTGTTCCCCAATTTTTCGGCAATGCGAACGGCGATGTCCTGCACACGCTTGGCCCGTTCACCTTGGGTACCCAGTTTGTTGTGGTACACCACTTTGCTCAAACCCGCCACGCGCGATTCCAGCGTTTTCTTGCGGTCCTGATCAAAGAAAAATTTTGCGTCTGCCAGCCGCGGGCGCACGACCCGTTCGTTGCCGCCGATCACTTTGCTGGCATCCGCCGGACGAATATTGGAAACGATCAGGAATTTGTGGGTCAGCTTGCCCGTGGTGTCCAGCAACGGGAAATATTTCTGGTTGGCCTTCATCGTCAGAATCAGGCATTCCTGCGGCACTTCGAGAAATTCTGTTTCAAATTTTCCCACTAGCACATTGGGGCGTTCAACCAAGGCGGTGACTTCGTCCAACAGCGCGTCATCCACGATGGGCTGGAGTTTTTCCTTGGCCGCTGCGGCAGCGATTTGCTTTGCAATTTCAGCGCGGCGTTTTTCAAAACTGGGTATCACCGCGCCTTCGCTGGTGATTTGCGCTTCGTAGCTGTCGGCATTCTTCAATGCCAATTTTGCCACACCGGCCTCGAAGCGATGGCCCTGGGTCGTGCGTCCAGCTTTCAATCCGAGCACACTAATCGGCACAACGTCTGCGCCATGCAATGCTACCAAGCCATGCGCGGGCCGCACAAAATTCACCGTGCTCCAACCATCAGCCAGCTGATAAGCCATCACTTTTGCGATCGGCAGCTGGGTAAGGGCTGCGTCTAGCGAGGCCTGTAAACCTTCCGTAAGCGTTGCGCCCTTAACCGTGCGATCAAAAAATAATGCCTCCGCTTTGCCATCCATCGCGCGCTTGAGACCAGCAACCACCGATGCATCTGCACCCAGGCTAGCCAGTTTTTTCAGCAGCGCCGGAGTGGGCTGCCCATTCGCATCCAGGCCCACAGCGACCGGCATTAATTTGACGTTGTCAGTCCTGTCCGCTGCGTGCTCCAGCACATCGGGAATGAACACGCCCAGCCGGCGCGGACTGGCAAATATCTGCATACCTTGCGGCATACTCGATTTAAGTTGGCGGGTGACCAAGCCATTAAAAATTTTGTCAGCAAATGCTTCCCCCAGCATTTTTAGCGACTTCGGTGGCAGCTCTTCGATGAACAATTCGACCAGCAGATTTTTGGCGGCCATTGTAGCTTTCGTCATGCTCAGGCAACCTTCTTTTCAATCTGCGCCAGCACTTCATCGGCCCACGCCTTGGGTGCCATCGGAAAACCTAATCGGGCGCGGCTGTCGACATAGCTTTGCGCGACACTGCGCGCGAGGTTGCGGATGCGGCCTATGTAGGCGGCGCGTTCGGTCACTGAAATTGCACCGCGCGCATCCAGCAAGTTGAAGGTGTGCGCAGCTTTCAGCACTTGCTCATACGCGGGCAGGGCCAGTTGCTGTTCCATTAAATATTTGGCTTGCTGCTCATGGCTGCCAAAGGCGCCCAGCAAGAAATTCACATCGCTATGCTCGAAGTTGTAGGCAGATTGCTCGACCTCGTTCTGGTGGTAAACGTCGCGGTAAGTAATGCCCGGCGCCCAAGTCAGGTCGAATACATTTTCCACTTCCTGCAAATACATCGCCAGCCGCTCCAGCCCGTAGGTAATTTCGCCGGTAATCGGCTTGCAATCAATGCCGCCAACCTGCTGGAAATAAGTAAACTGCGTGACTTCCATGCCGTTCAGCCAGACTTCCCAGCCCAGCCCCCACGCGCCTAGCGTAGGATTTTCCCAATCGTCTTCGACGAAACGGATGTCGTTCTGCTTGAGGTCGAAACCCAGCGCTGCTAGCGAGCCCAGATAGAGCTCAAGAATATTTTCCGGCGCCGGTTTAAGCACCACCTGAAACTGGTAATAATGTTGCAGGCGATTGGGGTTTTCACCGTAGCGTCCGTCTTTGGGGCGGCGCGATGGTTGCACATAGGCGGCCTTCCACGGCTCCGGCCCAAGCGAGCGCAGAAAAGTGGCGGTATGGCTGGTGCCGGCGCCGACTTCCATGTCGTACGGCTGCAACAGCGCACAGCCCTGTTTGTCCCAGAATTGTTGCAATGTCAGGATAGTCTGCTGGAAGGTCAACATGGTTCGCTAGCGTAATGGGCGGGAGGCGCCATTTTACGGCTTTCTCTGCATGCTGTCCCGAGCGCCGTGAATCTTGGCCAGAGTGGCCTTTATCAAGTTTTCAGTGGAAGCATCATGCGCTTTGCTTGGATGGCCTTGCAGTTCTGGCAGCAATCGCCCGGCCAGTTGTTTGCCAAACTCGACACCCCATTGGTCGAACGCATTGATGTTCCATACCACGCTTTGCACAAATGTCTTGTGTTCGTACAGCGCAATCAACATGCCTAATGTATGCGGATCAAGTTGGTCAAACAGCAGGGTGTTGGTCGGTCGGTTACCGGGGAATACTTTGTATGGCAACAGTGATTCCAGCGCTGTCTCCTCCAACCCTTGTCCGGCCAGTTCTGCGCGGGCCTCTTCAGGTGTTTTACCGAGCATCAATGCTTCGCTCTGGGCAAAACAGTTGGCCAGCAACATCGCATGGTGTTCAGAAATGGGATTATGGCTGATGACAGGCGCCAGAAAATCAGCCGGTATTAACTGCGTGCCTTGATGTAAAAGTTGATAGAAGGAGTGCTGTCCATTGGTTCCGGGTTCGCCCCACACTACCGTTTGCGTTTGGTAATCGACCAGGTTGCCGTCGCGGTCTATGCGTTTGCCGTTACTTTCCATTTCCAGTTGTTGCAAATAGGCTGGGAAGTGCTGCAGATATTGATCGTAAGGTAAGACAGCGCACGACACGGCCCCACAGAAATTGGTATACCACACGCCCAGCATACCCAAAATTACCGGCATATTTTTTTCCAGCGGCGCATCACGGAAATGCCGGTCCATTGTGTGGGCACCAGCCAGCAGGCGTTCAAAATTGTCCATGCCGACATACAGCGCAATCGGCAACCCTATCGCCGACCATAACGAGTAACGGCCGCCTACCCAATCCCAGAATTCGAAAACGTTGTCGGGTTCGATGCCAAATTTGGAAGTGCCGGCCAGGTTAGTCGACACCGCGACGAAATGTTTGGCCACCGCCTCTTCCGCGCCCAGATAGTGGGCCAGCCATGCGCGCGCGGTATTGGCGTTGGCCAGCGTTTCCTGCGTGGTAAAGGTCTTGGAAGAAATAATAAAAAGCGTGGTTTGCGGATTGAGGTGTTTCAGCGTTTCGGCCAGGTCAGTGGCATCGACATTGGAAACAAAATGCGCATTCAACCCCTCGCCGCTGAAAGGTTTGAGCGCTTCACACACCATCAATGGACCGAGTGCCGAGCCGCCTATGCCGATATTGACGATGTCGCGAAAAGGCTGTCCTCCATAGCCGCGCATCGCTCCGCTGCGCACCGCCTCGGAAAATACCCGCATGCGCTCACGCACACGCAACACATTCGGCATGACATCGCGCCCCTCCTCATATACCGATGTGCCCTGCGGCGCACGCAACGCGGTATGCAGCACGGCGCGCTGTTCACTGGTGTTTATTTTTTCGCCGTTGAACATGCGCGCAATCCACTCCTTCAGACCGGATTGCCGCGCGAGCTCGATCAGTAGCGTCTGGGTTTCTTCGACGATCAGGTTTTTTGAATAATCGAGCAGCAATCCGTTCAGGGGCAAGCTGAATCTTTTAAACCGCGCCGGATCAGCCTGGAACATTTCGCGCATCGTGCGCTGGCTGATTGCAGTGTGATGCGATTGAAGCGCCTGCCATGCAGGGGAGAGAGTTAACTTCGACATTTAATTATTAGAGCATCATTAGAAAAATACGCACACGCCTTGCCCCTGAAACTCCTGTTACATAGCTTTGAGCATGGCATCAATTTCCATTTCCGCCGCTACCCAGTCCTCCAGCGCATGCCCACTGGCAAAGCCGCGTTTCTCAGCGCGCAAATAGGCCGCCGCCTGTATCGATTTATAACGCAGCTCAGGTGTCATGATCAGAGTCAGCCTCGTACTGGCTGTGGGATTGGCTACAGCGGGTGTTTTGATGGCCTTGGGCTTGCTCGCTTTTTGGGCCGGGAGCGCAGCGGCTTTTTTAGTCGGAGTTTTTTTGATGCTCACTGTGGCCGCAGCCTTGGCCTTGTTGGCCGGAGACTTGGTGGCTTTGGCTTTGGTGGTTTGGGTTTTAGCAGCACGGGTAGATGAAGTCCGGGATGCAGTTTTTTTAGCGGTTGAGGTTTGAGAGGTAGCCATGTTTACCCTTTCTATAGCGTTGGACTGCTTTGAATAATCACTTTCAGCTCACAAAACAAGGGTTAAAATAATACCCGCCAGCGGCGGCAATTCTATCTCGGCAGAATAAGGTTGTCCCATCCAGGGCAATGACTCGGCCTGTATTTTTCCGGCATTTCCGAGGTTGCTGCCGCCATAAAAATGTGAATCGCTATTGAAAATTTCGCGGTAAGCGCCCATCACCGGCAGCCCGATACGATAACGGCTGCGCGGCACTGGCGTGAAATTAAACGCCGCGATCACCATCTGCCCTTGGCGCCCAAAGCGCATGAAAGAAAGCAGCGAATTGTCTGCATCCTGGCAGTCTATCCAGGAAAATCCACTCTGCTCAAAATCCTGTTCATGCAGCGCGGGCAGCTCGCGGTAAAGATGATTCAGGTCACGCACCAGGAATTGTATACCCCGGTGCGCATCGATTTCCAGCTGCCACCATTCCAGTTCCCAGCGTGATTGCCACTCTCGTCCCTGGGCAAATTCGTTGCCCATGAAATTGAGTTTCTTGCCCGGGCTGGCCATCTGGTAAGTCAAAGTCAGGCGCAAATTGGCGAATTTTTGCCAGGCATCCCCCGGCATTTTGTCGAGCAGCGAACCTTTGCCATGCACGACTTCATCATGCGAAAACGGCAGCATGAAATTTTCGGTGTAAGCATACAGCTGACTGAATGTAAGCTGATTGAGGTAATAGCGCCGGTGCACCGGATCGTGCTTCATGAAGCTTAACGTATCGTTCATCCAGCCCATGTTCCACTTCATCGAAAATCCCAGCCCGCCCAGGTAAACTGGACGTGATACAGCTGGCCATGATGTAGATTCCTCAGCCAGCGTCAGCGCCCCGGGGAACACTTCATGCACCATGACATTTAATTCCTGCAGAAAGGAAATGGCTTCCAGGTTTTCCCGCCCGCCAAATTTATTGGGCAGCCATTCCCCTTCCTTGCGCGAATAATCCAGGTATAGCATCGAAGCCACCGCATCCACGCGCAGGCCGTCGAAATGAAATTGCGCCAGCCAATAATGCGCGCTGGACAGCAAAAAACCTTTTACTTCGTTACGGCCATAATTGAAAATATGCGTGCCCCAGTCCTGATGGAAGCCGAGGCGCGGGTCTTCATGCTCATATAAGGCGCTGCCATCAAAGCGCGCCAACGCAAATGCATCCTGCGGAAAATGCGCCGGCACCCAGTCCAGCAGCACGCCTATTCCCACTTGATGACAGCTGTCGACAAAAAAACACAAGTCATCCGGGGAGCCAAAGCGGCTGGTCGCGGCAAAATAGCCGGTGGCCTGATAACCCCACGATTCATCCAGCGGGTGTTCTGACACCGGCATTAATTCGACGTGGGTATAGCCCATATCCTGCAAGTAAGGAATCAAATGCTCGGCCAGCTGGCGGTAGGTATAGAAACTGCCGTCGGGATGGCGCTTCCACGACCCGGCATGGATTTCATAGACGTTCAACGGTGCATGCAGCCAATCCCAACTGCTGCGCTGTTCCATCCAGGCCGTATCCTGCCACTCATGGCTGATCGTTAAACCGGCCTTGGCAGCGGTGCCGGGGCGAACCTCGTATACATGGGCATACGGATCGGTCTTGACCAGTAAGGCTCCGTTGCGATTACGTATTTCAAATTTATACAGCGCACCCGGTGTAATTTCCGGGATGAACAGTTCCCACACACCGCTGGAGCCGTGTACCCGCATCGGGTGAATGCGCCCGTCCCAACGATTGAATTCGCCCACGACGCTAACCCGCTCGGCATTGGGCGCCCATACCGCAAAACAGACACCGCTAATGCCTTCCATCTGCAGCGTATGCGAGCCCATTACGCGATAGCTTTGGTGCAGCTTGCCTTCATTGAACAAATGCAGGTCAAAACTGGAAATATGCGGGCCAAAGGAATAGGGATCGTAGCTTATCCGGGAGATGCCGTTTTCTGTTATGCGCAATTGATAAGGACGCGCCAGCTCGTGCTTGCCATGCCATTCAAACAAGCCATCGGCATGAACGCGCTGCATGGGTTCGGCGCCTTTGAGCGTTTCCACACTGACCATACTGGCATAAGGATGAAAGACTCTGAGCACATAGCGGCCATTGTCAGCGTGCAGGCCAAGATAGGAAAACGGATCATGCAACCGCCCTTGCAACAGTAATTCAGCGCGGTGATCGACAATATTTTGAATTTCTGCTTTCATGGCAATTTCATTATAACCATTATTGCTACCCAGCCATAACCACAATCTGATACAGTTCTACTAACAATTTATACATAGCGGCAGAAATCGTAGCGAGCGGTTTGGGGGTGGGGGAGGCCGGAGCACAGCGACCGGAGTGTCCACGTTAGTTTGCCGCTACGCGGCCCCGGATCGCGAGCACCGCCCTGTCAATTCCGCATCAGCTTCAGCTGATAGCGGATTGCGTACTTTTAGTGCGACCCCGCCCCCGAATCGCGCATAACCAATGACTTGGTTGGCGTAGTTTGCTAACCTAGTCGGATGGCTAGTAGTTTCACCAGTAGATTTGTGTTGCTATGTGGTCAACATTCAGGGAGAGGGCCTTGATCAATCCCGGCAGAAGGGTGCATTACGTTAGTTCCATGGCAAAAAATACCTACGCCATGGTCTTGGCGGGCGGTCGTGGCACACGTTTGCATCAACTGACGGATTGGCGCGCCAAACCGGCGGTGCCCTTTGGCGGCAAGTTTCGCATTATTGATTTTGTGCTGTCGAATTGCGTCAATTCCGGCATCCGGCGTATAGGCGTCGCAACCCAGTACAAATCGCATAGCCTGATCCAGCATATCCAGCGCGGCTGGAGTTTCCTGAATGGGCAATTCGGCGAGTTCATTGATGTGTTACCGGCCCAGCAAAGAATTGAAGAAATGTGGTATCGCGGCACGGCCGATGCTGTTTTGCAAAACCTGGATATCGTGCGCGAATCCGACCCGGATTTTGTGCTGATCCTGGCCGGTGACCACGTTTACAAAATGGATTACGGCAAGCTGCTGGCGTTCCATGTCGAAAAACATGCCGACATGACCGTGGCCTGCATCGAAGTCCCGCTGGCGGATGCCAGTGGTTTCGGGGTAATGAGTGTAGATGCGGACTTACGCGTCGTGGATTTTGCCGAGAAACCAGTCAATCCTTCGCCTAGCCCCGACAACCCGAATAAAGCACTGGCCAGCATGGGCATCTATGTGTTCAGCACACGCTTCCTGTACGAACAGCTGGTGCGTGACACCGACGACCCCAACTCTACCCATGACTTCGGCAAAGACATTATCCCGCATCTGGTGTCAGCAAATTACCGCGTGTTTGCCCAGAACTTCAACGCAAGTTGCGTCAAACTGGATGGCGGCGTGCCCTACTGGCGCGATGTCGGAACCGTAGACGCCTATTGGGAAGCCAACATGGAACTGGCCAAGGTTACCCCGGACCTGAATATGTACGATCAGGAATGGCCGATCTGGACTTATCAGGAGCAATTACCCCCGGCCAAATTTGTATTCGACGACGACGAACGGCGCGGCATGGCAGTGGATTCTTTGGTGTCCGGTGGCTGTATCATCAGCGGCGCATCGGTGTCGCGTTCGTTGCTGTTTTCCAATGTCACGCTGCATAGTTACAGCCAGGTTGAGGATTCAGTGCTGCTGCCCAATGTCAAAGTGGCCAGGAACGTAAAACTCAAGCGGGTGGTGGTGGACAAAAATTGCATCATCCCGGAGGGCCTGACTGCCGGAATAGACCGCGAAGAAGATGCGCGGCGTTTTCATGTCAGCGACAACGGCGTTACGCTAATCACGCCCGATATGTTGGGTCAGGAAGTACACCGCGTGAGGTAAAACTGGGAATAGCAGTGGGCATAACCCGATCTATTTTTCTCTCTCTGTTTTCTCCCCGCTTTGGGGGGGGGGGTGCGCTGGTTATCCACTCGTGGGCCCCCCGGCCCACGCTACGCTATTAATGGAAATTTGATGAAGCAATCCCTGGATTTGGTTTTTTTGTGGCACATGCATCAGCCGGATTACCGCGATACTGCGACCGGTGATTTCCTGTTGCCCTGGGTTTACCTGCATGCCATTAAAGACTATTCCGACATGGCGTATCATCTGGAACAGCACCCGACAATAAAAGCGGTGGTCAATTTTGTGCCGGTTTTGCTCGATCAACTGGAGGACTACGAACGCCATTTCGCCAGCGGCCAAATCCGCGACCCATTGTTGCGCTTATTGGCGCGCGAGAATCTGAGCGACCTGAGCAGCGCGGAGCGCGAGTTGATCCTGGAGAGTTGCTTCCGCAGCAACCACCACAAAATGGTGGCGCCTTATCCGGCCTACAAACGCCTGTTCGATTTGTTCAAAATGCTGGAACTGGAAGGCAGCGTGGCGCTGGCCTATTTGTCCGGGCAATATCTGGCCGACTTGCTGACCTGGTACCACCTGGTGTGGTGTGGCGAAAGTTTGCGCCGCGAACATGACCTGATCATCCGTTTGATGAGCAAGGATGAAAATTTCACCCCGACCGACCGCAAAAACCTGTTCGACCTGATAGGCCAGACGCTCAAGGATATTATTCCCCGCTATCGGCGTTTAGCCGAAAGCGGCCAAATCGAAATTTCCACCACGCCGCATTACCATCCACTGGCGCCTTTGTTGCTGGATTTCAACAGCGCGCTGGAAAGCTCAGCAGGCAGCAGCCTGCCACAGGCACCCAGTTATCCCGGCGGAAAAAGCCGGGTACAAGCACACATCGCTGCCGCCGTGGCCAGTCACCAGGCCCGCTTTGGCATGGCTCCGCAAGGAATATGGCCAGCGGAAGGAGCCATTTCCACCGTCCTGCTGCAACAGCTGGCGGAAAATAATTGCCACTGGACTGCCAGCGGGCAGGCTGTGCTGGTCAACAGCTTGCGCAGCTCGGGCCAGCCTTGCGATCATCGCTCGCAATATCTGTACCGCCCTTATCGTCTGCAGGGTAATGCAGGCAGCGTGCGCTGTTTTTTCCGGGATGACCTGCTTTCCGATTCCATAGGTTTTGAATATTCCGGCTGGAATGGTTATGACGCCGCGCAACATTTTGTGGCGCAACTGGAAACCATCGCTAAGCAAGCGCCCAGCAATGAAACGCCGGTGGTCAGCATTATCCTGGATGGAGAAAATGCGTGGGAATATTACCCCTACAATGGCTATCATTTTTTGAACGATTTGTATTCGCTGCTGGAGCATCACCCGACCATACTTACGACAACATACAACCATTATCTGCAGCAGTTTGATCAAGCAGCTCAGTTATCTTCGCTGGTGCAGCACGAGCTCGTGGTTGAAAGCAGCGGCCTGCTGCAGAATACCGGCATGACCCTGCCCGACAACTCCCAAGCGCGCAACGACTACCCCCAGCATGGTGAGTTACCGCAAATCGTAGCCGGGAGTTGGGTATATGGTACTTTTTCGACCTGGATAGGCTCACCTGACAAAAATCGCGCCTGGGATTTATTGTGCCTGGCTAAACAAAGTTTCGATAGGGTGATGGTTAGTGGACAATTGAGCCAGGCTGAGGCAATGCTGGCAGAGCGGCAGCTGGCCTCGTGCGAAAGTTCAGACTGGTTCTGGTGGTTTGGCGACTACAACCCGTCACATGCCGTGGCGGTGTTTGATCAATTATTCCGGCTCAATTTGATGCGGCTTTACCAATTACTCAAATTACCGGTGCCCTCTGCGCTGGGCAATCCCATCAGCCATGGCAGCGGCGATCCGGAATTGGGCGGAGCAATGAGGCGCAGCTCCTGACCTGACCGCCATGTTGACTGATCGTGCCAGCGGCGTTTTACTTCACCCCACATCACTCCCTGGTGCGTTCGGATCGGGCGACTTCGGCCCGGATGCGCGCAAGTTTATCGACTGGCTGGTTACTGCCGGGCAGGGTTATTGGCAAGTCTTGCCGCTGGGCGAAATCAGCAAGGGCAATTCCCCTTACATGAGCAGTTCTGCTTTCGCGGGCGGACTACACATGATAGACCTGGCTGAGTTGGCCAGCCACGGCTGGCTAAGCCCTGATGATCTCAAGCCGCACCCCGAGTTTAGCAACGACCGCGTAAATTTTGAGCTGATTCAACCCTTCCGGATGCAGCGGCTGCGGCGGGCTGCCAGGAATTTTTTTGCGGCGCGCCATGATGATGCATTCTGGTTGTATGAAGAATTTTGCAGTGCGCAAAGCATGTGGCTGGAGGATTATGCACTATTCATGACCATAGCCGAGCATCAAAATTGGCGCGAATGGACCGAGTGGCCACAAAGCCTTGCGTACCGTGATGCTCATGCATTGCTTGCCATGCAGATGTCCTATCCTGCAGAAATAGGTTTCTGGAAATTCTGCCAATGGTGTTATGCAACGCAATGGTCAAAGTTGAAACAATATGCCAACGACCGCGGTATACGGATCATCGGCGATGTGCCGATATTTGTCGCCTATCAAAGTGCCGATGTGTGGGCCCATCAAGGCTTGTTTGAACTGGATCAACAAGGGCGGCCAAAAGTCGTTTCCGGGGTGCCGCCCGATTATTTCAGCGAGACCGGACAGTACTGGGGCAACCCGTTATATCGCTGGCACATCCATGAAGAAACCGGATACGCGTGGTGGATAGCGCGCCTGCGCCATGCCCTGCAGCTGGCCGATGTGGTGCGCATCGATCATTTTCGTGGTTTTGCCGCATACTGGGAAATCCCTGCGGATGCATGCAACGCGATTGCCGGCAAATGGGCCCCTGGCCCCGGCGCAAAACTGTTTGAGGCATTCGCCAACGCCATTCCTCAGCTGCCCATCATCGCCGAGGATCTTGGCCTGATCACGCCTGATGTTCTGGAGTTGCGCGATAAATTCCAGCTGCCGGGCATGCGCGTCCTGCAATTTGCATTTGGTGACCACAATGACAACCCGTTTCTGCCGCATAACTATATCGCGAATACCGTGGCCTATACCGGCACGCACGACAATGACACCTCTATCGGGTGGTGGCTTGCCCTGCCGGAACATGTAAAGATTTTTGTTAAAAATTATCTGGGCAGCGACGGCCAAGCCATCAATTGGGACATGATGCGCGCCCTTTCAAACTCAGCCGCCAACCTGGTCATTTTTCCGATGCAGGATGTGCTGGGATTATCCAGCGAACACCGCATGAATTTCCCCGGCAAACCAGACGGCAATTGGGGATGGCGATTTTCATGGGAGCACATTCAGCCGCAGCATACCCAGGCGTTGGCGGATATGTCTGCGGCAAATGGTCGGCTGATTAAATAAATTATCCAGGCTACTCGCAGTTATCTTGATATGCACTACATACTTAGTGGCGACATCGGCGGCACACAGACTCGGTTGCGAATTAGCGCAACTGACCAGCGCGAGCCGCTGCTGCAAAAAACCTTCCCCAGCAATCATTACCCCGGGCTGGTTGAAATCATCGATGAATTTTTGCGGCAGGCCAACTCCACTGCTATTGCGGCTGCGTGTTTGGCATTGGCCGGCCCGGTACTGGGAAGGCGCGTGCAATTAACAAACCTGCCGTGGGCCGTGGATGCCGATCAAATCGCAAAGCGATTCAATATATCCAGGGTCAGCTTGATCAATGATTTCGAAGCAGTCGGCATGGCTATTGAGGCAATGCAGCCGCAAGACCTGCTTACGCTGCAGCCCGGTACAGCACAACAAGAAAATGAAACGCGCTTGGTAGTTGGCGCAGGTACTGGCTTGGGAGTGGCATTACTTACCTGGCAGCAGGGCAATTATTCCGTGCATCCTTCGGAAGGGGGGCATATGGATTTCGCCCCGAGCGATGCTACGCAATATGAGTTGCTGCATTATTTGCAGAAGCGTTACGGTCATGTTTCGTATGAGCGCATTGTGTCTGGTCCTGGGCTGTTGGCGATTTACGAATTTCTGCGGGACAGCGGACGGGCACTGCCTTCAGAAAAACTGTTAAAGGCTATGGCAGCCATCGATGCGGCGGCGGCGATTGCACAGGGCGCGCAACAGGATCAGGAACCCATCGCTGTCATGGCGCTGAATTTGTTCGTTTCTATTTATGGGGCATTCGTCGGGAATCTGGCGCTGGTTTCATTACCGCATGGCGGAATTTATGTGGCGGGTGGCATTGCAGCCAAAATTGCGCCGGTCATGCAGCAGGGAGAGTTCATACGCGCCTTCCGCGACAAAGGTCGCTTTGCCGGTTTGCTGCAAACATTGCCGGTGCATATCGTGGTTAATCCAGATATTGGGCTGTTGGGGGCACAACGTGTTGCGCAGCGCACTGACAGCAACATGGGTCAGGAATTACATTTATAATGTGTCTATAATTCCCGCCCCGCAATTACCGGAGTAACAACAATGCATACCAGCACGCCATACACTCTTGAAGTCCGCCCGAAAATTCCCGCCCGTCTGGCACGCCTGGAAGAACTGGCAAATAATTTATGGTACAGCTGGGACCTGCCCACCCGCGATTTGTTTTCGTACATTCACCGCAAATTGTGGGACGACATGGGTCAAAATCCCAAGGCCTTTTTACGTAGCGTAGACGAGCAATGCATGGAGGCTGCATCTCAGGACCAGATTTTTCTGGAACATTACCACCGCACGCTGGCTGCCTATGACGCATACCACACCAAGCCGGTGCGCAACCCCCATACCGAAAGTTTCGCGGAAAGCGATTTGATTGCTTATTTTTGCGCTGAATTCGGCTTTCACGAAAGTTTCCCGATCTATTCAGGTGGCCTCGGCATTCTGGCTGGTGACCACTGCAAATCCGCAAGCGACATGCACTTGCCCTTTGTCGGGGTCGGGCTGCTTTACCGCCGCGGTTATTTCCATCAGACCATAGATGCCGATGGTAACCAGAATGCCAACTACAGCAATTCCGAATTTGAAAACCTGCCTATTTCTTCAGTGATCAATGCAGACGGCAGCGAAGTTCTGGTGAGCGTTGAACTATCGGGACGGGACGTCAAGATCAAGGTGTGGCAAGCGCGCGTCGGCAACGTCATGATCTACCTGCTGGATACAGATCTGGAAGTCAATACCCAGTATGACCGGGCCATCACGCATCATCTGTATGGCGGCGACAAGAACATGCGCATTCAACAGGAGATCGTGCTGGGAATAGGTGGTGTCCGCGCACTGCATGCCTTGGGCCTGAAGCCGAGCGCGTGGCACATTAATGAAGGCCACGCCGCGTTCATGGTGCTGGAACGCATGCGTACGCTGATCGGACAGGACATGGATTTTTTGAGCGCGCTGGAAGCTGTCGCCGCGCATACGATTTTCACTACACATACTCCGGTGCCAGCAGGCCATGACCATTTCACCCACGACATGATGATGTCGTATTTTGATCACTACTATCCCCAATTAAAATTGACGCGGGACGAGTTCCTTGCGCTGGGGTACGCATCGGACAGCCTTGATTTCAACATGACCGCGCTGGCTATCCACTGTTCGCGCTTTCAGAATGGTGTATCGCGCATTCATGGCACCGTGTCTTCTAAAATCTGCGCCGAAATGTGGCCGCAAATCGAGCCAGAAGAAAACCCGATGACCTATGTCACCAATGGTGTGCATATGCCTACTTTCCTGGCCAAGGAATGGCCCGAAGTTTTTGTGCGTTTTCTGGGATGGGACTGGAGCCAGCATATGGCTGATGCCAGTTTCTGGGAAAAAATCAACAGTATTCCCGACCACCAATTCTGGAGTGTGCGCGAATCGCTCAAATCGCGCTTGCTGCAGCTGATACGCCACCGTATAGGCAGGCAGCATTTCCGCAACCACGGCTCGGAAGCGCATCTTGATCGCATCCTCAAATATGCCGATCCGGCCAATCCCAATATCCTGACGATTGGGTTTGCGCGCCGTTTTGCCACCTACAAACGCGCGACATTGCTGTTCGAAAACCTGGACTGGTTACGCCAGATCATGAGCGACCCGGAGCGGCCAGTGTTATTTATTTTTGCCGGCAAAGCGCATCCCGCAGACATCCCGGGACAAGACCTGATCCGCCACGTCACGCAAATTTCGCGCATGCCAGAATTTGAAGGAAAAATTTTGATGCTGGAAAACTATGATCTGCGGCTGGCGCGACGTATGGTAGCGGGTGTGGATGTGTGGCTAAACAATCCGCTTTATCCGCTGGAAGCCAGCGGCACATCCGGCATGAAAGCGGCGATGAATGGCGTACTCAATCTTTCTGTGCTGGATGGCTGGTGGGATGAAGGATACGACACAAAAAACGGATGGGCTATCAAACCTGTTTCTGATCTCTTGCCTGAATCGCAACGCAACCGCGAAGAGGGCCGCACGCTGTATGAACTGTTGCAGGACCAGATTATTCCCACTTATTACACGAATAACAAAATGGGCTATCCCGAAGCATGGGTAAAAATGTCCAAACGCTCCATCGCAACCTTGATGCCCAGTTTTAATTCTACTCGCATGGTGGGCGAGTATGTGGCTAAAACCTACCTTCCAGCTATCAGGCAACATCACAAATATAGTGACGATCAGTTTGCCGGGGCGCGCCGCATTGCCGACTGGAAAAATACGGTACGCCTGGCCTGGCCTGACATTACGATACGCCGCCTGGACATTCCGCAACCTGCCATTACCTTTAAGGAGAGTATGCATATTGAAGTCGGGGTCAAGCTAAAAGGACTCAAGCCCTCCGACCTGGTAGTCGAAATGTTGTTTGGCCATAAACATTCACACCAGCAAAAAAAACGCCTGCGGTATTCGTTTTCCCCCCAAGGTGAAAACAGCAAAACTGGCGAACAGGTGTTTGCTCTGGATGTCACCCCTGAATTATGCGGCAGGATGGAATACCGCATTCGGATGTACCCTTACCATGAAATGCTCACTCATCCCTTCGAAATGGGCTTAATGCGCTGGCTTTAATTTCAACTCCCTTTTTATTATGCAAGTATTGTTTGCGACTTCTGAAGTCGCACCGTTGATCAAGACCGGGGGGTTGGCTGATGTCAGTGCAGCACTGCCAGCTGCTCTCCGTGATATCGGTGTGGATGTGCGCATTCTGCTGCCGGGTTATCCCTCGGTATTGACAATGCTTGCCAAACCCCAAATCGCGGCGGAGTTTCCAGCCTTACCCGGCTTTCCTCCGTGCAAATTGCTGGTTGCTGGCTTGCCCAATGGCGTGCCGCTATGGGTCATTGAATGTCCTGTGCTTTACCAACGTAGCGGGGGCATATACCAGAATGAGAAGGGCGTAGACTGGCCGGATAATGCCGAACGGTTTGGCCTGCTGTCCAGAATTGCTGCGTTGCTAAGTTGCGACCAAACCCCATTGGACTGGAAACCGGCGATCGTGCATTGCAATGACTGGCAAACTGGCCTGGCTCCGGCCTATCTCCACTTTTCCAAAAATGCCGCAGCTAGCGTAATGACCATACACAACATTGCATTTCAGGGAATATTTCCTGCAGGTCTCGCCGCAAAATTGGGGCTACCACTACAGAGTTTCCAACCCGATGGCGTGGAATTTTTTGGTGGCTTGTCATTCATGAAAGCGGGTTTGTTTTACGCCAACCACATTACCACCGTCAGCCCATCTTATGCCCAGGAAATCCAAACTCCCCAGCTTGGTTTTGGCCTGGATGGATTGCTGGCCCACAAACGCCATGCCTTAACCGGCATTGTGAATGGCATTGATACAGATGAATGGAATCCTGCGGCAGATCCCAACCTGGTTGATGCGTATGATGCAAAAAATTTGAAGGGAAAATCGGCCAACAAACGGGCCTTGCAAACCACCATGGGATTGCAGGTAAATGACAACATTCCGTTGTTCGGCATGGTCAGCCGTTTTACCGAACAGAAAGGAGTGGATTTGGTGCTGCAAATTGCGGCGCAGCTAATTACCTTTCCCGCGCAGCTGGTGTTATTAGGTAGCGGTGACAAAGGCATGGAACGCGTCGCGCTGGCCATGGCCCAGCAATTCCCCGGACAAATCGCGGCTGTGGTAGGTTTTAAACAAAACCTGGCGCACTTGATTGAAGCCGGCGCCGATATATTCCTGATGCCGTCACGCTTTGAACCTTGCGGCCTTAGCCAACTATACAGTCAGCGTTACGGCACTCCGCCTATTGTGCATGCCACTGGTGGCCTAAAGGATACCGTAATTAATTACACCCCGACATCACTGGCGCGCGGCACGGCCAGTGGTTTTGTGTTCAAAAAAATGGATGCGGACGGTCTGATGGCAGTATGCCAATATGCAGTGGCAACCTATTATGACAAAAACACATGGCGCCAATTGCAGCGCAATTGCATGGAAAAGGATTTCAGCTGGCAGCATAGCGCTGCCGACTATCGTGATATTTATTCACAACTGACGCAGCTATAATTTTGCGCATAACGCCTGCTTGCGGCTGCGCGGCCAACTCTTGATTTGCCTTTCCCTTCTTAACGCTGCTGATTTGTCCGGGCATGACTCCGCGTAAACCAACTGCACCGGTGTGCGCCCGCGCGTATATTTTGCCCCCTCGGCTCCATTGTGCGCCGCGACACGTTTTTCCAGATCGTTGGTAATGCCGCAATACAGTGTGCCATCGGCGCAACTGAGTAAATAGCAGATCCAGCCAGGGTCGCAATTGCCGGTTGATTTCAACCCTGGTCTCTCCTGCCATGAAGCACGGCAGATGCGCCCAACATCACTACCCCCAGCACCAGCATACCTCCGTTGCCCCAGCGCACATACGGTGTGCTGCCAACATAACCTTGCGCCAGTCCGGTAAGCGTGCCTTCCACATGTTGCGGCAACAAGTGCTTTACTACGCCGTCGCGATCTATGATGGACGTTACGCCGGTGTTGGTCGCGCGCAACATCATGCGGCCGCTTTCCAGCGCGCGCATTTGGGAAATCTGGTTATGCTGTATCGCGGCGTGTGATTTGCCATACCAGGCATCGTTGCTGACGTTGACCAATAATGAGGCTTCGGGCAAATAGCGGATGACTTCTTCGCCGAATACATCTTCGTAACAGATCTGCACCGCGACGCGTTGCCCGGCAACATGCAGCACCTGTTGCCTGTCTCCGCCGCGCGCAAGGTCGGACATCGGAATATGCAGTACTTCATTGATGAACCACCCCAATAGCAGGCGCAGCGGGATAAATTCACCGAACGGGACTAAATGGTTCTTGCGGTAACTCTGGCTTTGCGCAGTGCCCAGCGTGAATACGCTGTTGTAATACCGCCCCTGGTCGCGCTCGAATGCGCCAATCAGCAGGTCGCCGCCATTGTTGCGCGCATGATTGCCCAATATCTGCAGATAATTTTGCGGCACTTCTTCGCGCAATACCGGTAGCGCAGTTTCTGGCAATACGATCAGCTTTGCATTACTTTGCGTCACTAGGCGCCGGTAATTTTCCAGCGTGCTGACCAATCTTTCTTCGCGAAATTTAAGTTCTTGCGGGATATTGCCTTGTACTAGCGCTACGCTAATTGGCTGGCCATCGGGCTTTGTCCATTCCACTACTCGCAGTACCGCCCCGCTGCCCCACAGTAAAACCAGCGCCATCATCGCCATGCTGCGTTGTTTGCCCCACTTGGCCTGCCATGCTACCACCAGCAAACCCGCGCTTAGCGCGACCGCCAGCGACACACCATATACACCCAGAACAGGCGCGTAACCGGTCAGTGGGCTGGCGGTTATTTGCGAATATCCCATTGCCAACCACGGGAATCCGGTGAACAGTAGCCCGCGCAGCCATTCCAACAACACCCACAATGCGGGCATGACCAGTACCATGCGTGCCCAGCCATCCGACTTCACCCACCCCACAGCAAGGCCTGCGAAGCCTGGTAACACTGCGAGGACAGTGATGAATAGCGCGCTGGCCGCCAGTGCGGACAAGAATGCCATATCGCCATAGTCATGCAACGCGATATAAATCCAGCCCATCACGCCAGTGAACAACCCCAACCCGAAAACGAAACCCAGCCAAGCGCTTTGCCATTTATCATCAGCTTGCTGCCATTGCCAGAACAGCAAAGACAATGCCAGCACTGTCAACGGAAATAGGGAAAATGGCGCAAAGCTGAAAACTGCCGCCAAGCCCGCGCCGAAAACTATCAGGTATTTTTTGGAATGCATGGTATTTATTGGTATGCCATAGTCTGATTGATTTTACAGATTATACGGTGTAACTTGCAGGCTTGAATTGCCTGAGCGTACGCTCCATACCGCAGCAGCAATCAGCTATCCCGACTAAACAATCATTACATTGGTTTAACACATGCCTCATCAGATTAAGAAGCTGGCAATACTGTTTGCGGATATCAGCGGCAGCACAGCCCTGTACGCCAAGCACGGAGACGGCGCGGCACGGCAAATGGTGGCGGCCTGCATCAACATCATGGCGGGAAGCATCAAGGCGTATCAGGGCAGGCTGATAAAAACCATAGGGGATGAAGTCATGTGCGCCTTTCCGACTGCAGAAGCGGCCCTGCATGCTGCCTGTGCCATGCAGGCAGCAGTGGAGAATATCAAGTCAACAGAGAATGACCCATCGTCCCCTCCGATGCACATTCGCATTGGGTTTAACTATGGTGATGTGATCTGCGAAGATGACGATGTTTATGGTGACACGGTCAATGTCGCGGCACGTATCACGGCCATTACCCGGGCGCGCCAAATCTCGGCAACACAGGCTGTGATCGATGCCTTGCCGGATGCCTTGAGCAAAAAAACACGCAAAATCCAGCGTACCGAAATAAAGGGAAAGCAGGAACAACTCGATATTTTTCAGGTGGTATGGGAAGCGGACGACATGACCCGCACCCGCATCGGCGAAGCCACTTTGCGTATGCCGACAAAACCGGGTGGGCAATTGACCCTGACTTACCAAGAGCAGTCGGTAAAAATAAATGAGCAACAAAAGCTGTGCTTACTGGGTCGCGAAAATACTTGTCACATTATCGTGCGCGGTAATTTTGCTTCGCGCGAACATGCCCGTGTGGAATTCCGTTTCGGAAAATTTATTTTTACCGATCAAAGCATGAATGGCACATTCATTCAGCACGACGACAACCGTGTTATTGGCATTATGCGTGAAGCGACGGTGCTGCAAGCATCCGGCATGATCAGCCTGGGGCTGAGCTTCTCCGAAAACCCTACCGAACTCATTCATTTTTCTGTTGCATTCATCTGACTAACCTGATTCGGCTTTTTCGACCCACAACTCTATTTTTTTTACCTGCCCTAAATGGAAAAAATTCGCCTGTCCAAACTGATGTCAGAACAAGGGCTGTGCTCGCGCCGCGAGGCAGACAGCTACATTGAGCGCGGCTGGGTGCTGGTGGATGGCAAGCCAGTGACGGAACTGGGCACGCGTATCGATCCCGGCCAGCGCATCACGCTCAACCGCGCCGCGCAAAATAAGCAGCAGACCCGCGTCACTATCCTGTTAAACAAACCGATAGGCTATGTCTCAGGCCAGGCCGAAGATAACCATAAACCTGCGGTCACATTGATCAGTGCAGCTACCCGTTATGCGGCCGACAAATCAGCGCTGCATTTTCATCCCATGCACTTGAATGGGATCGCGCCTGCAGGCCGCCTGGATATCGACTCGCAAGGCTTGCTGGTATTGACTCAGGACGGACGGATTGCCAAACAGTTGATCGGTGAAGATTCCGCCGTGGATAAGGAATATCTGGTGCGGGTGCAAGGCAAGATCGTCGGCAATGGCCTGAACATGCTGAACCACGGGCTAAAACTGGATGGTGTGCCACTCAAGCCGGCCAAAGTGAGCTGGCAGAACGACGATCAGCTACGTTTCACGCTGCAAGAGGGGAAGAATCGCCAGATACGCCGCATGTGCGAACAGGTGGGCTTGAAAGTGACTGGGCTGAAACGCGTGCGCATAGGCCGGGTCAAGCTGGGCGATTTGCCGGTTGGACAATGGCGTTATCTGGGTCAGGGCGAAACTTTCTGAACAATCCGTCGCGGATTATCCTAGAAACTGCCTAGGTGATTTGCAGACCCAACAACAATTTCCTTACCGGCGCCGGAATAGCGGCTTGCAATGCGTCTTGCACCGCCAGCCATATCTGGCCTGGCTCAGTTGCATGCAAACGCTTACGTTGTACTTGCAGGCGTAATGGGGTGATGTGCAATTTGAAATGGGTAAAGGTGTGCGTGAAAACAGGCAACACCCGCGCGTATTGCGCATCCTCGCCATAATGCTGTGTGCAGTAATTACCCGCGTCCTTGATGTTTTCCACTTGCGGTGGACACCACAGACCTCCCCAGATTCCCGTGGCAGGCCGCCGCTCCAGCAGGATGTCGTTACCATTCAGCAGCAATATGAACGTGCTGTGCCTTTCCGGCAGCGCCTTGCGTGGACGCGGTACAGGAAGCTGCCCGGTGATGCCCTGCTGATATGCAGCGCAATTTCGTTGCACTGGGCAGGCGCTGCATAACGGTTTGCTGCGCGTACAAACCAGCGCACCCAGATCCATCAAGCCTTGAGTATAAACGGCGATATCCTGCGTCGGCAGCAAGTCTTCAGCATGCTGCCACAGCAGTGCTTCGGTTTTCTTTTCGCCGGGATAACTTTTAATCGCATGGTAACGGGCCAGCACACGTTTGACGTTGCCATCGAGAATGGCATGTCTCTGTTTTAAAGCCAGCGCGCAAATGGCCGCCGCCGTCGAACGGCCTATACCGGGCAGCGCCACAATGCTGTCATAGGAATGCGGAAAATTACCGCTGTGCCGCTGCATGATGTGTTGCGCAGCGCGATATAAATTTCTTGCCCGGGTGTAGTAACCCAGCCCGCTCCAGTGCGCCAGCACCTGATCTTCGCTGGCAGTGGCCAAGGCGGTGACTGTCGGGAATGCTGCCAGGAAGCGCTGGTAATACGGAATCACCGTGGCTACCTGAGTTTGCTGCAGCATGATCTCGGATATCCATACCTGATAGGCATTACCGCCCTGCCATGGCAGTGCATTGCGGCCATGCATGCGCTGCCAATGGGTCAGGTTTGCTGCAAAATCATTCATCAAAAATCCAAATTTCGTCGCAATACTGCGTTACTCACAAAAAATTGCTCCTTACATATCCATATATGCCGCGTCGCAATTTTTTGCTCGCGCCTTGTCTTGCTTAGAACTTTGGATTTTTAGAGGTGCCCTGTTCGATCACTTGAGCAATTCTCTAAGCTTGCTTTCAAGCTTGTCCTGCGCCTTTTCCTTGAGCTGTTCCTTCTTTGCTTCCACTTTTTTCTTCACGCTATCGGACACCATGGCGTCTAAATCCAGGCGGTATTTAATTGCGTTAAACGGACCGCTCAAATGCACTGGCACGGTAATGCTGCCGCCTTGCCCATCCAGTGTTTTGGCTAGCGTGGCCCTGGCCATATAATTGATACTGTCATTATTTAAATTGATGTCGCCGTTACCGGTCATTCGCAACAATTGAGATTTGACTGAGAGATCTTCATTATGCGCGATGCCATTATTGATATTGAAACTGGCCTTGAATTCACTAAATTCGGTTTTTTCCTGTTTGTTAACGCTTTTGGCCGGGGAAGGCTCCCCCCCCTTGCCCCAATTCTGCACGTCGCGGATCCGATCAGGCAGGTTAAATCCCCGGATGGCGCCATCCGCCAAATCCATAGTCACGCTACCCGCCAAGGTACTTTTCAGTGCGCTGAGGGTGTTGCCGCTCGCATTCAGGTTGGCGGACACATTGCCTTTCCCTTCCAGTAGCTCTAAATCTGCGAGGTCTTTAAGTAACGGCGCCATGCTGACGCCCTGGAATTTTTGGGCTAGCGTAAAAACTGCCGCGCCCCGGGCGCCCCGGGCATTGATACCCAGGCTGCCTTTCATATTGCCTTGATACAACTGTGCGGACAGCGGATTAATATTCAACTGGCCATCCTTGGCATTCAGGTCTAACCGCACCTGGGCCAGCTTGACGTTGGCAGCTTTAAGCGTGCCCAGGCGCAGACTGCCTTGCATATTGAGTGTTTCCAGCATAGCCATATCAATTGGCTGCTCGCCCGCGCCGGCGCTAACGCTCTGGTCGGGTTGTTGTGGCTCTTTGGGCATAAAAACATCGGCATCAAACTGGTCAGCTTCTACATCGAAACGGATAACCGGACGAGTAAAGTTATTCACGCCCACCCGGGCCTTGACTTGGCTTTGTAACAGCCCGCCCGCCAGATTGAGTTGCATGCTTTGCCGACCCCCATCCCATTGCAGGCTTCCTTTCATTTCACTGCTGATCGATTTATTTGGCAGGCTGTCGCCGCTCGCATTCACGGCCATAATCAGGCTGGACAAATTGAGCTGTTGCTGTTCGAAATTGCCGGAAACAGGAGAGGTAAGCCGCATTTGATAATGCTGCGTTCTATTGTCCATCTGCAATTCCAAAAGTGCGCTGCTGTTAAAAAATTGCGCATCGCCGGTCATATCCGTTAACGCAAAAACTGCGTTAACTCCCATTGTGCCAGCTGTTTTTGCATTCAGCGTCAGCTTGTCGCCGGAGAATTTTTCCTTGGTCATGTTAAGCCCCGGCACATCCAGCGTGGCAGAGAACTTATTCTTTTGATAAATTCCGCTTGTTGTTGCCATCAATTCCTTGGCGGTATATTCCCGCGTGGTCAGATTGGCACTGGCATTGCCGCTGGCCTTTACCACCAAATTATCAAAGCCGTATGCCGACCCATCGGCCTGCAATTCCATGTTTCTAGTTTGATACGATTGTTGGTTCAGATCAAAAGTCAGTTCAGACTTGAGCGTTAAGGCAATATCCAGTTTTGGCTTGGTGTCAGTCTGTACTCGAGCGGACAAATCAATCTTGCTCGGCACCTGGTTGGCAATTCGTCCTGTGTGCAGATTGATTTCTTTTACCGCGTATTGCACTCCGGTTTTTTCATCCAGAAAATTTATTTCGGAATTTTCCAGTTGCACTGACGCTATATCGAATTTTATTTGCGGAGTTTCTGGCTGGGAGGTTTCCTCTTTTGTCAGCAAATCATCGTAGTTGGTAGCGCCTTTTTTATAATGGACCAAGGTAACCTTCATGCCCTTGATCGCGACTTCGTCCACCACTAATTTTTTGGAGAGCAAGGGGAGCAATGCCAGTGATATGCGTGCACTGTCTATTGAAACAAATTCTTTTTCGCTCTGGAATTCTGATAAGGACGCATGGCCCAGGTTTAGCCCGAAACTGGGGAAAAATGCCAGTTTGATATCTCCGTCCAGCTTGAGGGTGCGCTGTTTTTTATCCTTCACCAACTGGATAATTTGCGCCTTGTAGTCATTCGAGTCAAATGTGGCCGCAAGGTAAGCCATTAGGCCCACCGTAGTCAGCGCTACCGCGCTGGCTAGCCATAAACCATATCTTAAAAGCTTATACATGGTGGCCTTTCTTCCAGCGCGGATAACTGCTACAGGCGACTTTCGGTTGCCGCGCTATAATCCCCTGCGCGAAAACGTCAGCGTGGCATTGGTACCGCCGAAGCCAAAACTGTTCGACATCGCTATTTGAATATTTGCGTTGTCGATGCGTTGGCGAACGATAGGCAGGCCTTCAGCAGCAACGTCCAGAGTTTCAATGTTGGCAGAAGCTGCAATAAAATTATGTTCCATCATCAGCAAGGTATAAATTGCCTCGTTCACGCCTGCCGCGCCCAACGCATGGCCGGACAGGGATTTGGTGGAGGCAATCGGTGGCACCTTGCTGCCAAATACTTCGCGGATCGCTTCCAGTTCCTTGACATCACCCACCGGGGTGCTGGTACCGTGGGTATTGATGTAATCGATACTTCCGTCAATACCCTGCATGGCCATTTGCATGCATCGGGCTGCGCCTTCGCCACTAGGCGCGACCATGTCGTAGCCGTCTGACGTGGCGCCATATCCCACAACCTCCGCATAAATTTTTGCGCCACGCTTTCTAGCGTGCTCCAGCTCCTCCAGCACCACAATACCGCCGCCACCAGAGATGACGAAACCATCACGGTTGGCATCGTAAGTACGTGAGGCCTTTTGCGGTGTGTCGTTATATTTGCTGGAAAGTGCACCCATCGCGTCGAACAGGAAAGCCATGGTCCAGTGCTCTTCTTCCGCACCACCGGCAAATACGATGTCTTGCTTGTTTAACTGGATTTGCTCTACCCCGCTGCCTATGCAATGCGCGCTGGTGGCGCAGGCAGAGCTGATACCGTAATTAACACCTTTTATTTTTGCGCCGGTGGCCAGGCACGCCGCCACACCACTGGACATGGTCTTGGTTACCATATAAGGGCCGACCCGGCGGATGCCTTTCTCGGCCAGGGTGTTGGTGGCTTCCAGCATGCTTTCAGTAGAGGTGCCACCCGCGCCCACAATCAACCCAGTACGGATATTGGATACCAGCTCCGGCGGCAAACCGGCATCTGCTATCGCTTCCTGCATGGCAATCCAGGCGTAAGCATGTCCATTGGCCATAAATCGCATCAATTTGCGATCAATCAATTGCGCCACATCCAATTGGATAGGCCCGCAAACATGGGAGCGCAACCCATGGTCTGCATATTCTTGGCTATAGGTAATGCCGGATCGGCCTTGGCGTAAACTATCAAGTACTGCGGGTATATTATTCCCCAGACTGGAGACAATCCCCATACCGGTAACGACTACACGGCGCATCTTCACATCTCCTGGGTTTTGGCTAAAAATTATCTGTGCGCGTGAACAAACCGACGCGTAAATCGCTGGCCGCATAAATTTCACGTCCGTCCAGCGACATCGATGCATCAGCAATGCCCATCACCAGTTTACGCATGATGACGCGCTTTAGGTCTATGGTATACGTGACCAGTTTACCGGTAGGAAGGACTTGTCCGCTGAATTTAACTTCCCCAGCACCCAGAGCACGGCCATGCCCGGGTCCGCCCATCCAGCCCAGAAAAAAACCCACCAGCTGCCACATCGCGTCCAGACCCAGGCAGCCTGGCATGACCGGGTCACCTTCGAAGTGGCATTGAAAAAACCATAAATCAGGCCTTATATCCAGCTCAGCGATTATTTGCCCATTGCCATACTTCCCACCATCCTTGGAAATGGAAGTAATACGGTCCAGCATTAACATCGGGGGCAATGGCAATTGAGCATTGCCCTCACCGAATATTTCACCGCGGCCGCATGCCAGCAATTCTTCGTAGGTATAGCTGTTCTTATTTTGCATGTGCCGCCAATAATTAATGGATACTGCTATTTTCGTCGAAATCTGTGGTTTGCGGAAGTATTGCCCGTTAAATGATTCGGGTAACTGCGCAAAAAACACAGTATTTTAAATCCATCGTTGGGGCAGGCTTGATGGATTGGGATGAGGGATTGATTTACGGGCTTGCCAGCAAAGTATCGGGGGGCTCCATAGATCACTTGGCATCGGGTATATAAAAAAGCCGCCTTGAGTGCGATTGGGGCGGATAACTCCACCCTGAATATTCACACCTGGTGCGGCTTCGTGAATCTTCACCCTTGTGACTATAAGGGTGTCGCTATTTAAAAAACTTCCGGCAAACGTATGTGTGTTTTAATTGTCGCGCTTTACAAACAACCCTTTTTGGCTTGAAAAATAGGCAGCCACATTTTCAATATCTTGTTTGCTCAGCGGCTCAGCCATACTTGCCATGATTGGATTCTTCCTGGCTCCAGTCTGGTAAGCGCGCAGTGCATTTCGAATGTAATCCTCATTCTGCCCTGCAAGCTTGGGAAAATCATGGGACGGACTGTTGCCATCCATGCCGTGGCATGCACTGCATATTTCTGTAACTTTGGCTTTACCTGCTTCCATATCAGCAGCCAATGCTTGACCGGCAACCAGGCTTAACATCCCGGCAACTATGATGAACTGTTTCATTTATTTTCCCCTTGGTTGTCGGTTTAATGTTCTGCAGTAGAGTAATACGCTGCAATGTCAGCTATATCTTGATCAGAAAGCGCGGCAGCCATGTTCTGCATGGTAGTAAATTGACGCTCGCCGTTTTTATACTGATACAGTGCGCTGGAAATATATTCGGCGTGTTGCCCACCCAGTCTGGGAACTTCATACACTTTTGGATATGCGGTTTTATAGCCTATCTTGTTGTGGCAACCTTTACACATAAACGCTTTTTGTTTACCTACTACCGGATTGCCAGGGGCAAGTTCTGGAGTACCTGCATGTATCTCACCTTGGCGCTTGGCAGCCTCAATTTTGCTTGAGCCTGAGGAATCAGCTTCAGTTGCTTCAGAACTCTGCTCGGCGGCAAACAAGGAACCAGAAGTCAACAGCAAGCCGAAAAAAAACAGATTTAGTAATGCCGATTTATTCATAACCACCCCTTTTGTGTATTGAGTACTACGGACACCTGTCAAACTTTTAAGAAACGTAACTTTATATTACATTGAGCGGCTTAGTCAAGCGCCCAGCAATGTTTTGATGTCCGCCACCAAAGCATCTACCCCTAAACCATAGCTCGCATATAAACGCAGCTTACCCTGTTGGTCATATATATATGTGCCTGAAGAATGGTCCAGGGTATAGTCAGAGGGTGCTTTACCTGCTTGTTTTGTGTATAAGAGCTTGTATTCTTGGGCGGTTTTTTCAATTTCCTGCGGGGTGCCGTACAGCCCTATGAACTTGGGATTAAATGCAGGAACGAATTTAGCCAGAGTTTCTGGAGTATCACGTTCAGGATCGAGCGTGGCGAACAATACTTGCACCTGGTCTCCATCGGGACCCAGGCGCTCAACCACAGTTGCAAGGTCAGACAGCGTGGTCGGACAAATGTCGGGGCAATGAATATACCCAAAAAACAGGATTACAACTTTGCCCTTGAAATCTGACAGGGTTCGCTGCTTTCCTTGATGGTCCGTTAGCTGAAAGTCTTTTGCAAAATTTGCACCTGCAACATCGGTCGATTGAAATAATTCCTGCGGGTCGGGCGGCTTACACCCCGCTGCCAGAATAGCGATTATCAGCGCTAAATATTTTAATTTGCCAGCAAGGTACAGAAACCCTGAATTATTTTGCCCAGTATTCATGCACTCGCTCTCTCAGGCTTAAGCTTGTAAGTTAACATAACCGTCGCCATTACCAACAGTGCTGCTCCTGCATTATGCGCAACTGCCAACGGTAATGGCAGGCTATGAATGATATTAGCCACACCAATACTTACTTGTGTCACCAAAAAAACCAACAGCAGGCCGCCATAAATTTTTAGAGCCGGGTCTTTCATCACTTTTAACCCGAGCCACAGCAGGTATACCAGCGTAATCAACGCGCCTGCGCGGTGCGTCCAATGAATTGCGTTCATGGCCTCGCTGGATAAAGGTGCCCCATCTTGAGTGACCCCCAACTCCCGGACTATCTGGAACCCGTGCTTGAAATCTACCGGTGGAATCCATTGTGAATCGCATTGCGGAAAATCTGTACATGCCAACGCAGCATAATTGCTGCTGACCCAACCGCCCAATGCAATCTGGGAAAATAGGATTGCAATTCCGATAATTGCCCAATTGCGGCTTATCGAATTTCGGGCGCTTGAGTTGGTTTGCGCTGAAAAATGACTCATCGAAAGCCAAACTAATATGCCAAGTATGGTCATTCCGCCGAGCAAGTGTAATGTCACGATTACAGGCTTCAATAACAAAGTGACCGTCCACATTCCAAGCATAGCTTGGAAGCCAACCAGCACAACCAGAGCTATTGGCGTTTTGACTGGCACCCCGCTATGTCTATTACGCCAACTCAATAGCGCTATCCACAATATCAGCAACCCTAGCGTTCCAGCAAGATAACGGTGCGTCATTTCTCGCCATGCCTTGCCGGTTTCTATTTTCTTATCGGGAAAATTTTGCATGGCATTGTGCTGGTCAACTTGCGATTCAGGAACCGTAAGATGGCCATAACATCCTGGCCAATCCGGGCACCCCAGACCGGCGTCGGTAAGGCGCACATATGCACCAAACACGATGACAACATAGGCAAGAAATACGCTGATTAAAACAGTTTTTTTAAGCATGCACTTTCAGTCTGAATCTGCACTGAGTGCCCGAGTTGAATTCTTAAAGATAATGATCAATCAGCAATGCGGCAAACAACAACGCCAAATAGGTGATTGAAAACTTGAATGTCTTCATGGCCAGGGCATCGCTGTAACGGATATACAGCTTGATCGTGAAATACAGGAAAACACTGTCAAGCGCCACAGCTGAAACCAGGTAGAACCAGCTGCTCATCCCCAGAAAGAAGGGCATCATGGTAATGGTGACCAAAATTACCGTGTACAACAAAATATGCAACCGGGTAAATTCTTCGCCATGGGTAACAGGCAGCATTGGAATATTTACTTTGGCATATTCATGCCTCCGATAGAGCGCAAGCGCCCAAAAGTGCGGCGGAGTCCAGGCAAAAATTATTAGAAACATGATGAGGGCTTCCGGACCAATTACGTTATTGACCGCAGCCCAGCCCAGTATAGGGGGCATCGCACCAGAAGCCCCGCCGATGACAATGTTCATAGATGTCGCTGGCTTTAAAAAAACAGTATAGATAATTGCATACCCAAAGAAGGTGGCCAAAGTTAACCACATGGTCAGCGGGTTAACAAAGTAATTTAATAGCAGCAGCCCGGCCGCACCGATAATGGTTGCAAAAAATGCGGTTTGCGCTGATGTCACCTGTCCTGTCGGCAAAGGCCTGGCTTGGGTTCTGGCCATGATTGCATCCAGTTTTTGCTCAATCAGGCAGTTGAATGCCGCCGCTGCACCGGAAACGAGCGCTATGCCGATTGTCGCTGCTATAAGTATTTGCCATGGCACCATCCCCGGAGTGGCCAGGAACATTCCTATGACCGCAGTAAAGACTATCAACGATGTGACGCGAGGCTTGCACAGCTGCAGGAAACTGGGAAAGCTAAGCAAGGCGTTTTGCAACGATGGGATAACTGCTATATTCATAAACTCCTCCAGCTTACAATTTATATGTGGGTGCAAGGAAATCTAGCTATTTTACCTTGCGGCTATTTCCAAAACAATCTTAAATTACCCTGCCCAGGATGTTTTCATTAGATGCTGCAAATCCTTGAGCATGCCGCTGGGATTATCGCGATAGGTCATCATCAAATTGCCCAGCGGATCGACCAGATATACGCGTTGATTATCAACTACATTCGCACCGGGCAAGATAAATTGCTGGATAAACACTTGTACATCGTAGTTGGGTCCGGCAATCACTGTCATGCCCGGATATTCCTTCAATTTTTCCTGGAGTTGATCAGCAGAAACATTGCCCATCGGGACAAATACGCGCTGCAGACGCCCCTGCTCTTTACCCAAAGCAGTCTGTACCTGCCGCATTGTATAAAGATTTTTTGTACATAGTGCATCGCATTCTGCGTCCGCAAAGTAAATTGCTGTCCATTTTTTTTGCAGATCGCTGAATTTCAGAGTTTTATTATCCAGCGTCTGCAAATTCGGGCTGCTGATTGCGCGCGGTGGCTGAACCAGATCGCCGCGGTTGGTCGTGGATTTTGGCCGCCATTTTATCGTTTGCAATCCCACTGCAATTATTTCCGGCAATGCAAAGAGGGCAATCAGAACCGCCAGAATTATTAATCCAGATCTTGATTTACGCGTTGTTGGTACCGATTCACTCATGGCAATTAGTTTCCGTTCCTGATTTTTTTCAAATTCGTAACAACATAAAATATTGCCAGCATGGCCGCCATCCCAAACCACTGGAATGCATACCCTAAATGAGTCTGTATGCGGGTATCCGGGCGGGGCCATTCACGCACAAAACCACCTGGGCTATCTTTATCCATCTGGACAATTATGGGCTGAAGCTGAAATGGAACTGCCTTTCTATAGCGCTCCATATCCATGTTTTGCCATACCACTTGCCAATCTCCATTGGTAGCTTGAGTCGGCTGTAGTTCATAGATTTTGCTGGGCGGCAGAACAGCAATTCCGCTAATTTCCTGGTTACCGTCTGGGGTGCTAATTTCTGGCAATTCAGCCCGGTTGTTACCCAATGGAACCCAACCCCTGTTTACCAGTACATACCGATTACCACCCTGAATCTGAAACGGCGTAATGACATGATAGCCCGCCTGTTCGTTATAGACTCGGTTATCCAGCAATATCTGGTATTCAGTATCAAAATGCCCGCGAACTGCCACTTTTTTATAACGAAATCGGTCAGCGTCCACTGTCTCCTGCGTTATCAGCTCTGCAAGCATTGCCGCGCGCGCGTCGTATGTGTCTTGTAATTCCTTTTTCTGTTGGGCCTTGTTGGATTGCCAAGTGCCCAAGACTATCATGACTGTCATAGCAGCAAGTGTGGCTACTGTCGGAATCAGTTTTGGCTGGAATCGGTAGCTGAATAATTGCATTAAAGGTTTGGCCGGAGCATAATCTTTATTGTGCTTTGATCCAAGTTGGTTAACCTATCGCTCGGGTGTTCCATGTTTATCAAAATATTTATTATATTAGTGCTGCTCATGATTGTTACCAGCTTGTTTAGTGCCTTGTGGTTTTTTTATAAGGACAAAGGGGCCAGTACTCGGACAGTAAAGGCGTTGACAGTACGGATTTCCTTATCCATATTTCTGTTTGCGCTTTTGATGGTAGGGTTTTATTTTGGTTTAATCTCTCCACAAAAATAATAAGGCGCAGCAAGCTGCGCCTTATTGCGTATGACTGTAGTTGTTATAACCAGTAAACGAATATAAACAATCCAAGCCAAACTACGTCTACGAAGTGCCAATACCAAGCAACACCTTCAAACCCAAAATGGCTTTCAGGCTTGAAATGGCCCTTAAGGCATCGGATTAAAATGACGGCCAGCATAATCGCACCCATGGATACATGGAAGCCGTGAAAGCCGGTTAACATGAAGAATGTCGCGCCATAAGCACCAGCACCCAGCGTCAGACCAAGCTCGCTATAGGCGTGATAATATTCGTAGCCTTGGACAAACATAAACGTTACACCCAAAGCTACCGTTAGAAATAAGCCTATATTCAGCTGTGCACGCTTGTTCGCAAGCAATCCCCAATGCGCCCAAGTAACTGTCGCGCCCGAGGTCAGCAATAGCATTGTATTTATCGCGGGAAGACCCCACGCTCCCATAGGCGTAAATTTCTCACCCATCGGACCGGCGCTGGGCCAGGCACCAGTGAATCCCTGCCATAATTGGTTGGGTTCAGCCAAGCCAGGTACAGAAATTGTTCGAACATAGAACAACGCCCCAAAGAATGCTGCGAAGAAGGCAACCTCAGAAGCAATAAACCAGGTCATGCCCATTCTGAATGATCTGTCTTCCCACTTACTGTAGCTACCGCCTTCACTTTCACCAGCGACAGTACCAAACCAGTTATACATAACCAGTACAATCAGTGCGGCCCCCGCTATCATGGTCCAAGATCCCAAACCAAAAGAATTCATGTTCAGGATAAAGCCAAGGGCCAATAAAAATATGCCACTTCCCATCAAGACCGGATACGGGCTTGGATTAGGTACATAATAATGGCTATGGTTTTGTGCGTCGCTCATTTGATTTCCCCATAATTAATTAAAGTCATAAGTCTCTCCCCAACACTTCGTCTGCCCTAAACCCTTTTTCACCTTCGACGGAAGGATAAAAAGCATAGGACAAGGTGATCGTCCTGATATCCTGCGGTAATTTTGGATTCACGAAAAACGTTAACGGCATTTCTCGTGTTTCACCAGCCTGCAACTGCTGCTGCTTGAAACAGAAACAATCAATCTTCTTAAAATATTTTGCTGAAACTCCGGGACTTACACTAGGTACAGCTTGACCAATAAGCAATTCCTGTGTGGGATTCCTGGCTATGTAGCTTACAGTCACCACCTCACCAGGATGTACCTTTATCTTATTCTGCTTGGGGTGAAACTCCCATGCAATGCCCGGCATCACATTACCCATAAACTCAACTGTTACCCAGCGCGCGGTATCAGTCTGAGTAGGGGCATCCGCACTTGCGACTGCGCTGCCAGTCTTGCCGTTCAGCCCGGAAACCTCACAAATCCAGTCATAGAAGGGCACCAAGGCTATGCCCAGGAAGCTGGCAGCAACCGCTAGCATCGCAAGCTTGAGCACCAGACGATTATTTATCCGTCTCAGCTCGTTATCCACCATGTCACCTTGTCTTTAGCATTGTTACTACCATGACCGCCAACGCTATTGCGACCAATATCAAAACCAGGCGAATATTTTTTCGATGCAACTGCTTTTTTGCTTCGTTATCCATATCCATCCTGAAATTCAGGGAGGCCTGACGACCTCCCTGACGGCACTTATTTGACTATTGGTTGCACAGTAAAGGAATGGAACGGCGGCGGCGAAGGCAGCGTAAATTCCAAACCCTCAACGTCGGCAGTATCCCAAACTTTCGGGCTCACCTTAACACCGATACCTCCGCGGACACACGAGATGACAACGTAGAGGAACAACAGCTGTGAGGCTCCAAGTACAAAGGCTCCTGCCGACGAAATCATGTTGAATTCGGCAAACTGCAGCGCATAGTCAGGAACACGACGGGGCATACCAGCCAACCCCACGAAGAATTGTGGAATGAAAGTGATGTTGAACGCAATCATCGTCAGCCAGAAGTGCCACTTGGCAATAGTAGTGTTATACATATGGCCAGTGAATTTCGGAAGCCAGTAATAAACTCCGGTCATAATACCGAAGATACCCCCGGCAAAGATCGTGTAATGGAAGTGAGCCACTACAAAGTAGGTGCCATGATATTGCGCATCGGCCGCAGCATCAGCCAAGACCAACCCGGTCAGGCCGCCTATACCGAACATAATGATCCAGCCAACTGCAAACAGCATCGGCACTTCAAAGCTCATCGCGCCACGCCACATCCCGGCAATCCAGCAATAGAACAAAACGGCCAATGGCAACGAAATCGCCATGGTTATATACATAAAGTATAACAACGCGGCCAACGGCAAGCCGGCGGTCAGGAAGTGGTGCGCCCATACTATCATTGACATCCCGCCAATTGCCCAGAATGAATATACCTGAGCTTTGTATGCAAATACCGGCTTACGGGAAAACGCTGACAGAATCGTGGGAATGAATCCCCATATCGGCAAAAGCAGAATATAAACTTCAGGGTGACCAAAAAACCAGAAAATATGCTGAAATAGTATCGGATCTCCGCCACCAGCAGCATTAAAGAAGTGAGTCCCGAAATGACGGTCAGTTAGCAGCATGGTGACTGCACCAGCCAAGACTGGGATAGTCAGGATCAAGAGGAAGGCCGTTACCAGCCATGACCAACAAAACAGGGGCAGCTTCATCATCGTCATGCCTGGGGCACGCAGATTGAATATAGTTACCACTACGTTAATTGAACCCAGGACCGAAGAAATACCAAGCAGGTGTACCGCAAAAATTGCGAAGTCCATCCCCATCCCGCCTTGCGTAGACAGCGGCGGCAGGAATGTCCAACCGGCCGCAATTGCCCCATCACCGATGTTAAACAGGGCCAAGGTAAACGGTAAAGTTAACAGGATGGCAGCAGGAGGCAGCATCCAGAAACTGAAGTTATTGAGTCGCGGCAGAGCCATATCTGGCGCACCAATTTGCATCGGGATCAGCCAGTTGGCCATTCCCACCGCTGCCGGCATCAAGGCACCAAAAATCATGACCAGGGCGTGCACACTAATCAACTGGTTAAATAATTCTGGCTCCATGATTTGCAGTCCTGGCTGGAACAATTCAGCCCGAACCAGCATTATCATTATTCCGCCCAGGAAGAACATAATCAGCGAGAAAGTCAGGTACATCGTACCGATATCTTTGTGGTTGGTTGCAAACAACCAGCGCCCTATCCCCGTGGGGTGGCCGTGATCATCATGCGCATCATGTGTAGCTGTAGCTGTTGTCATGTTGTAGTCTCCTTTCCTTGCCTAAAATTAAATAGCAGCGGCAACTGATATCACACCAGCCGCCTGCGTTTTTGCCTGTGAAGGCTGATTCTCGACCCCCTTCTGGGTATCGGCACTCCCTGACAGAACCCTTGATTGCATTTCCTGTTTTTTGGCGGCAACCCATTCCTGATATTTTTCTTCAGAAACCGCTTCGACGACTACAGGCATAAAGCCGTGTCCTTTTCCACACAATTCGGTGCATTGTCCGCGATAGGTGCCAGGCTTCTCAATCGTGGCCCAAATTTCACGAATAAAACCAGGGATCGCATTGCGCTTCGCGCCGAATGCGGGTACCCACCACTCATGAACCACATCCGAAGAAGTCATCAAGAAACGAACTTTTTTGTTGATAGGCAGAACCAGCGGATTATCGACCTCAAGCAAGTAGTGCTCGCCCTTGGCTATGCTGTTATCGATTTGGCTTGCCGGAGTCGACAAGGTGCTGACAAACTGAATTCCTTCTTCTGGGTAATCATACTGCCACTTCCATTGGCTCGCAGTGATCTTGACCACCATTTGGGCATCTGTCTTGGTGTCTTCCATCATGGCCACCGCATGCCAAGCGGGGATACCCATCAAAATAAAGTCAATATACAGAAGTATCAGGAATGGAACTATGGTCCACACTATCTGCATTCCGCTAGTCGGCCCGGAAACCGTAGAGGCCTTGTAGCCTTTATCCTTACGGTGATAAATAATCGACCAGATCATGATTGCCAGAACCACCAGGAAAATGGCTATGCAAATGAGCATGAACATATTATGCACATGCAAAGTATCTTTGGCCATCGGGGTAACTGGCTCTTGTAAGTTCCATTTGTAATCTGCATAGGCCACGGTTGAACTTATGGCAAAAAGAGATATTCCTAACAACTTCAATAATCTGTTAAATAGATTTCTCACGGTCCTCCCCCAAAAAAATTATAAAAAATTAAACCTTGTAGCCGGCACCAGTCTGCATCTTCAGTTGGCTGGCGAGCGCCAAGCGCTCCTCATCATTTACGAATCGACCGAGCTCTACCTCTTGTCCATGAGCCTTAACCCAAATCCTGCACCTGCCCTGAATTGATGCCGGAAGCACTATCACCTGCATCCAATACCGCTGAAACTCTATCCTTCGTACTGCCCGGTGATAACCTATTTCTACAGTTACCGTACTGCCCTTGATGACAATACACTCGTAATCGTTGACATGGCAGCTTATATAATACAAAGCCCAGCCAAGCGCCAGAACTTCCAGACCAGAGAAGGGTAAAATCAGCCATGCCCCTACAAACGCAAACCCGACCGCAATGACGGCGGAAAAAAACAAGATTACACAAAAGAACAACAGGCGTCCAGCAAAAGAGAGCGAACAATTAGGTCTGGTGATAATTGTTAGCTCCGTACTTTCCGTTGACTCGGCGGCTTTATCCGTCATTCGGAGCGATCCGTCCCCGTTATTTCTGCACTGAAATCGAAAAATATCATAACCGGACAAACTTGGCAAGCGCGAGCATTCAAGCTAGCCTGCCCAAACCGGGCAACCGATTCAGCACTTCCGTACCAAATCCCGGCGATGGAGCGGGCGATGGGAATCGAACCCACGGCGCTAGCTTGGGAAGCTAGGGTATTACCATTATACGACGCCCGCATGTAGAATGTGATGTTACCTAACCCGACTCGAGTTTGGAAGTGATTTCAATTTTTATAAACGGCATGGCGCGCGATTTCGAACAACCCCTCAGTGTTAACGAACTCGTTCAAAAAATGAGCCTGGGCGGCAAGCGCATTGCGCTGGAGCGCAATGGCGAAATTGTGCCGCGCAGCCAATTTGCTCAACAATTATTGCTTGATGGCGATAAGCTGGAAATCGTTGTTGCTGTCGGCGGCGGTTAATTCAAGTTTTAGAGATGCCCTTTATAAGGATCATGAAGAACGATAACCTAATCATTGCCGGCAAATCCTATTCATCGCGCTTGCTGGTCGGCACCGGCAAATACAAGGATTTTGCCGAAACCCAGGCGGCGGTAGAGACCAGCGGCGCCGAAATCATTACCATCGCCATACGCCGCAGCAACATCGGCCAAAATCCGTACGAGCCCAATCTGCTGGACATCTTGCCGCCTTCCAAATATACCTTGTTGCCCAATACCGCCGGGTGTTACAGCGCGGAAGATGCGGTAAGAACCTTGCGCCTCGCACGCGAGCTGCTGGACGGTCATAGCCTGGTCAAGCTGGAAGTGCTGGGAGATGCGCAGTCGCTCTATCCCAACGTCGTGGAAACCCTTGCTGCAGCAAAAACCTTGGTAGCTGAAGGTTTTCAAGTCATGGTTTATACATCGGACGATCCCATTATCGCCAGGCAACTGGAAGACATTGGCTGCGTTGCGATCATGCCGCTGGCATCGCTGATAGGCACTGGTATGGGCATTCTCAACCCGTGGAACCTGCAACTCATTCTGGAGCGGGTGCAGGTGCCGGTGCTGGTGGATGCGGGCGTAGGCACGGCTTCGGATGCAGCTATAGCTATGGAGCTGGGATGCCATGGCGTATTGATGAATACCGCTATTGCTGCGGCGCGCAATCCGGTGTTGATGGCGTCCGCAATGAATCAGGCAGTGCAGGCCGGGCGCGCGGCATTTCTGGCGGGACGCATGCCGAAAAAATTATATAGTGCCAGTCCCAGTTCGCCGACCACTGGCATGATCGCCAAACACTGATGGAGCGCCACAGCACGCACATCCGCAGTTATGTGTTGCGGCAAGGACGGGTCACCAGCGCGCAACAACGCTGTTACCAAAGCTTGATGCCGCAGTATGGCGTTCCCTATTCTCAGCAAACGCTGGATCTGGATAAGCTCTTCGGTCGAAGCGCAGCAAAAATCCTGGAAATCGGTTTCGGCATGGGGGAATCCACCGCTGACATTGCCCAGGCCCATCCGCAGCATGATTACCTGGCGATTGAGGTACATACACCCGGGGTTGGCAGTCTGCTAAAACAAATCGAAGAAAAACAGCTCAGCAATATCCGCATCATCCAGCATGATGCAGTGGAAATATTGCGCGATATGCTGGCCGCTGATTCGCTGGATGGCGTGCACATATTTTTTCCCGACCCGTGGCACAAAACCCGCCATAACAAACGCCGCCTGATCCAGCCACCGTTCATTGCGCAGCTGGTATCAAAACTCAAACCTGGCGCTTATATTCATGTTGCCACGGACTGGCAAGAGTACGCCGACCAAATTCTGGCGGTATTGAATGCACAACCGCAGTTACAGAATACCGCTGACGAATTTGCCCCGCGTCCGGATTACCGTCCCCTGACCAAGTTTGAGCAACGCGGCTTGAAGCTGGGACATGGCGTTTGGGATGTAGTGTTTCAACGATCGGATGGCGCCTGATTTTCATAAAGGCAGCTGCCTATGCAGTCGCCAATTTATTAGGGTGCGTAATCGCGTCTAGCGCAAAAACACTTGCACCAGATCATTCAGGAAACGTTGCCCCAGTTGTGTCGGTGCGGTATGTTGCTGCTCGCGCGTCAGCAATCCGCGTTGCTCTGCTTCGGCCAATTCCCGACGAATCAATAACAGCGGCAGGCTGGTGCGCTCAACAAATAAACTGTCGTTAAATCCTTGATTCAGGCGCAATGCATTCAACATGAATTCGAACGGCAGTTGGTCGCGGCTGACTTCGTGTTCGCTCTGCACTGGCGCATCTTTGGCTACCTGTTGCAGGTAAGCTTGTGGCTGCTTATAGCGCACCTGGCGTAATATTTTATTGGGGAAGCTGAGTTTACTGTGCGCCCCGGCACCTATGCCCAGGTAATCGCCAAACTGCCAGTAATTCAGGTTGTGGCGTGATTGCCTGTTCGGCTGCGCAAAAGCCGATGTTTCATAATGCTGATAGCCGTGCGCGGCCAGCAGTTGCTCAATGCGTTGCTGCATTTCACTGCTCAGGTCATCCTCCGGCAAGGCAGGCGGATAGCGGTGAAACAGCGTATTCGGCTCCAGCGTCAGGTGGTAGCAAGATAAATGTTGCGGTGCAAAAGTAAGTGCGGTGTCCACATCCTGCACTGCATCCTGCAAGGTCTGCTGCGGCAAGCCGTACATTAAATCGAGGTTGATGTTGTCGAAGTAGCGCTGGGCAATTTCTACCGCACGCCGCGCTTCATTGGCATCGTGTATGCGCCCCAGCGCCTGCAGGTGCGCATCATTAAAACTCTGGATGCCCAGCGACAAGCGGTTCACACCAGCGTCACGGAAACCGGCAAATTTTTCTGCCTCTACCGTGCCGGGGTTGGCTTCCAGCGTGATTTCGGCATTGATATCCAGCGGCAGCAACATGCGCACCGTCGAAATAAGGGTGGCCATGGCTTGGGACGACAACAGGCTGGGTGTGCCGCCACCGATAAACACCGTGTAGACCTTGCGTCCCCAAACCAGCGGCAGCGACAGCTCCAGATCGCGTATCAAGGCCGCAACATACTCCTGTTCCGGTAATTCGCCTTTGGCCTCATGCGAATTGAAATCGCAATACGGGCATTTGCGCACGCACCATGGAATGTGGATGTACAACGACAGCGGGGGCAGGGCCTTGAAATTGACTGCTTGGGTCTTTAACCCTACCGGATGCAGCAGGTGCGTAGTCATTGCGACTCAATCAGGCGCCGGAGCAATACCTGTAACGCTTGCGCGCGATGGCTCAACCGGGCTTTTTCCGCGTGTTCCAGTTCTGCGCTGGTTTTACCTAGCTGTGGCAACCAGAACAACGGGTCATATCCGAACCCTCCCGCTCCGCGTTCTTGTTGCGCAATCTGGCCATGCCATTCGCCCTCGGCAATCAGCGGTTGCGGATCGTCGGCATGCCGCACCAGTACCAGCACACAATAATAATGCGCGCTGCGCTCGGTTATACCTTGCATGGCCTGCAGCAATTTATGGTTGTTGCGCGCATCCGATTTCGGCTCACCGGCAAAGCGCGCCGACAACACTCCGGGCGCACCGCCCAGTGCCGCAACACAAATACCGGAATCATCTGCCAACGCTGGCAAACCGCTCCGCCGACTGGCATGGCGCGCCTTGACCAAGGCGTTTTCAATGAAGGTGCAATGCGGTTCCTCTGCTTCTTTTATGCCAAGTTGTTGCTGGGTAAGTACTTCAATGCCCAGCGGCTCCAGCATGGCTTGCAACTCGCGCAGTTTGCCCGGATTGTGGCTGGCCAGCACAAGTTTTTGCATTAGGGCGCCTCTAAAAATTCAAAATCCTAAGCGAGACAAGGCGCGAGCAAAAAATTGCGACGCCGCATATGTAGTGATATGTAAGGAGCCATTTTTTGTGAGCAACGCCGTATCGCGACGGAGTTTGGATTTTTAGAGGTGCCCATGAAGCTATTTCGCCACTGCAGCACGCTGGATTTCTACCAGCTGGGTAATGCCGGAATGGGCCAAATCCAGCATCGCATTCATTTCCGCGCGGCTGAAGGCATGGCCTTCCGCAGTGCCTTGCACTTCGACAAAGCGCCCGCCACCGGTCATCACGACATTCATGTCGGTATCACATGCGGAGTCTTCGCAATAGTCCAGATCAAGCACAGGCTGCCCCTGATAAATACCCACAGATATTGCCGCAACAAAGTCGCGCAACGGGCTTTCCTTGACCAGGCCCTGGTCCATCAGCCCGCTCACTGCGTCATGCAGCGCAACAAAGGCGCCAGTGATGCTGGCGGTACGGGTGCCGCCATCCGCCTGGATGACATCACAATCAATCTGGATTGTGCGCTCGCCCAGTTTTTTTAAATCCACAACGCTGCGCAAACTGCGTCCGATCAGACGCTGGATTTCCTGGGTGCGTCCGGACTGTTTGCCCTTGGCCGCTTCACGTGACATGCGGCTGCCGGTTGAGCGCGGCAACATGCCGTATTCGGCAGTCACCCAGCCCTCGCCTGTTCCTTTTTTATGTTGTGGTACTTTCTCTTCCACGCTGGCAGTGCAAATCACTTTGGTATCGCCACATTCGATCAGTACCGAGCCTTCGGCATGCATCGTGTAATGGCGGGTAATGCGTATGGATCTAAGCTGGTCGAGCGGGCGCTGGCTGGGACGCATGGAGAAATCCGGAATATTTAGTTGGCGCGCATTATAGCCTGCTGCGGGATTACCTGGACGTAGTATCCATCTGCACAACCATGGGCGAGGGGGCGGTCTGGACCTGTTCGGTATCGCTCCAGCGCGCGACGACTGCGCTGCAATTATCACTGCCTGCGCCTTCGCGGTTTATTGCTTCTTCCATCATCTGCTCCAGCGCATCGGGCAGCGGGTGGTTGGCCAGCGTGGCCGCTATCTCAGTGCTGGTCAAAGGCCCCCATAGGCCGTCACTGCATAGCAACAGGGTATCGCCTTGCTGCAATGGCATCACCTCGGAAGATTCGACAAAAAACATATCATCCACGCCGCCCAGGCAATTGGTAATCTTGTTGCGGTCAGGATGGGTTTTAATTTCATCAGCGCTGATCAAGCCCCAGTCTGCCCACTGCTGTACCATGGAATGATCCAGTGTTCTGGTCACGACTTCGCGCCCCCGCAGCAGATATAGCCGCGAATCTCCGGCGTGTGCCCAGCATACTTTCCCATCCTGCAGCAAAGCCGCAACGCAGGTAGTACCCGGATTTCCGCCCAGCTGTTGCTCCTGGGCGTAGCGGATAATGGCACCATGCGCATGCTGCATCGTTTCGCTCAGGAATTCCTTGGCATCCGGTACTCGCGGTTGCGCGGCTTCGACAAACGCCTCGGTGAAAACTTGTATCGCCAGTTGTGCCGCGATTTCGCCATGCAAATGACCGCCCATGCCATCCGCCAGCACCAGCAACAGCGAGTGGTTGCTGTAGGCGTAAGCGACGCGATCCTGATTATATTTGCGGCCACCGATTCGGCTGGCCTGATATATGGCAAAATTCATAAGGTGTAATCGTAATATAATGCGCGACATTCAGTTCGTTTTTTTTCCCAAGGGTAGTTAACCGGGGCGCGCAATGATTTTTTTACATAGCCACAGAAATCGTAGCGAGCGGTTTGGGAGTGGGGAAGGTCGGGGCACAACGACCGGAATGTACACTGAGGTTTATCGCTATGTATAGCATGACCGGTTTTGCCACTGTCACCACAGAATTCGATGGCGGATCGATTACCCTGGAACTGCGTTCGGTCAACTACCGTTACCTCGATCTGCAGTTGCGCATGCCTGATGAGCTGCGCGCTCTGGAATCAATACTGCGCGAAACCCTCACTGCACAATTGACGCGCGGCAAAGTAGAATGCCGCATAGTCTTCGCCGCCCGACCCGCCGAACAAAGCGCGGCACAGATCAATCCGGCGATGTTGCGACAACTTGCGCAATGGAGCACAGAAATACGCGATATCCTGCCTGGGGCAAGCAGCTTGACTGTAGCCGAAGTGTTGCACTGGAATAACGTGTTACACAGCGCATCGGTGTCCCACCCGGGGGCCATGCACAAGCTGGTGTTGCAATCGTTGCAGCAGGCATTAAGCGAGTTCTCGGCAGCGCGCGCCCGTGAAGGTGAGAAATTGCAGCACTTCCTGGCACACCGGGTAGCCCAGATTGAAACGTTGTGCGCCGTGATTGCGCCGCGCATACCAACCGCTATTGCGGCATATGAAGAAAAGCTGGTGGCGCGTTTGCGTATTGCCATGCAAAGCGGTGATGATGAGCGGCTGCGTCAGGAAATCAGTTTGTTTGCCAGCAAAATTGATGTAGACGAAGAATTATCGCGGCTGCAAGCACATGTGACGGAAGTAAAGCGGGTGCTGGTGCAAATCGGCCCCATTGGCAAGCGGCTGGATTTTCTTATGCAGGAATTGCAACGCGAAGCCAACACGCTGGGTGCGAAATCAGTCGATGCAGAGGTCTCGCGCAGCTCGATGGAAATGAAGCTACTGATCGAACAGATGCGGGAACAAATTCAGAATATCGAGTAGAGGGAAAATATGTCTGGAAGTCTCTTCATCGTCAGCGCCCCATCGGGTGCAGGTAAAACCAGTTTGGTCACCGCCTTGCTGGCCTGCAATCGTCAGATTGACTTGTCTGTTTCCTACACCACGAGAGCGCCACGGCCGGGAGAAATTGAAGGCAGGGATTACCATTTTGTCAGCCGCGAGACTTTCCTGAACATGGCAAAGCATGGTGATTTTCTGGAAAGCGCCGAGGTGTATGGCAATCTGTATGGCACGTCGCAATCCTGGATTGCGACTGAAACTTCGGACGGGCGCGACATCCTGCTGGAAATCGATTGGCAGGGTGCAGATCAGGTACGGCGCAAATTTCCCAACTGCATCAGCATCTTTATCCTGCCGCCTTCCTTGCAAGCCCTGGAAACTCGCCTGAAAACACGCGGATTGGACAGCGCCGAAGTTATCGCGCTGCGCCTTCAAGCCTCAAAAGAAGACATCGCGCATGTCGCAGAGTTCGACTATGTTATTATCAACGACAGGCTGGACGAGGCCTTGCAACAACTGAACGCCATTGTTGTTGCCGCAGGCCTTCGCCGCGACCGGCAGCTCAGTCGCCTGCAAACTATAATCAATCAACTGCAAAACTAAAGAGGATACATCATGGCACGAATAACGATAGATGACTGTCTGGTAAGAATACCCAACCGCTTCGAACTCACGCTGGCTGCCGCCTACCGCGCCCGTCAACTGGCCAATGGCGCCAGCTACCTGGTAGATGAGAGCAAGGACAAGCCTACGGTCATTGCGCTGCGCGAAATCAGCGAAGGCAAAGTGGGCCTGGAAATTCTGAACCGCGGACAGGCCTGAGCGGCCCGTTCATTCCCATCCCGGAGACGTTTTGGCTGGCCATACAGGTGATATATGTCCGACGCCGACACCCTGTTGCAGGAGGTTTCCTCCTACCTGAATCCCAAGGATGTTGAACACATCCGGCAGGCGCTCGAATTTAGTGGTACTGCTCATGCAGGCCAGCTGCGCCAGTCCGGCGATCCTTACATTTCCCATCCCATCGCCGTCGCCCGCATTTTAACCCCGCTCCATCTGGATGCACCCGCCATCATGGCCGCATTGCTGCACGACGTGGTCGAGGACACCCACATCAACAATGATGAAGTAGCCAAAAAGTTTGGCCATCCGGTGGCGATACTGGTTGATGGCTTGAGCAAGCTGGACAAGATCGAGTTTGAAACCAAGGAAGATGCACAAGCGGAAAATTTCCGCAAAATGCTGCTGGCAATGGCACGCGACGTGCGCGTGATATTGATCAAACTGGCGGATCGCCTGCACAACATGCGCACGCTGGAGTCGATGGCGCGCGAAAAAATTGAGCGTATTGCGCGCGAAACGCTGGAAATATATGCACCCATTGCCAACCGACTGGGGTTGCACGATATCTACCAGGAACTGCAGGACTTGAGTTTCCTGCACCTCTATCCCACCCGCTATTCGGTGCTGTCGAAAGCCGTCAAGGTGGCGCGCGGCAACCGCCGTGAGGTGGTGGTTAAAATCCAGGATGCCATCCATGCGCGCCTGGCAGAGCACCATGTCGTGGCCCAGGTGTATGGACGGGAAAAACATCTGTTCAGCATCTATGACAAGATGCAATCCAAATCGCTGGCTTTTGCGCAGGTCCAGGATATCTACGGCTTTCGGGTATTGGTCGAGGATATTCCTGCTTGCTACCTCGCGCTGGGCACACTGCATGGCTTGTATAAACCTATCCCTGGCAAATTCAAGGACTACATTGCGATACCCAAGGCCAATGGTTACCAGTCGCTGCATACCACGCTATTCGGCCCCTATGGGACGCCGATAGAGGTGCAGATACGCACCCATGAGATGCACAAAATTGCCGAGGCTGGTGTCGCCTCTCACTGGTTATACAAAACCGTCCAGACCCCCTTTAATGACTTGCACAAGAAAACCCACCAGTGGCTGCAAAGCCTGCTGGAGAGTTTGAGCCAGAGTGGAGATTCGGTCGAGTTTCTGGAGCATTTGAAAGTGGACCTGTTTCCGGATGAGGTCTATGTATTCACCCCCAAAGGCAAGATATTGGCTTTACCGCGCGGCGCAACCGCAGTGGATTTTGCCTATAGCGTGCATACTGACATTGGCAACCGTTGCGTGGCGGTCAAGGTCAATTTTGAGTTGGTGCCGTTACGCACCGAGCTGAAAAATGGTGACCGGGTGGAAGTCATTACTGCAGCGCATGCCAAGCCCAATCCAGCCTGGTTAAGTTATGTCGTCACCAGCAAGGCGCGCGCGCAGATCCGGCACTTTTTGAAAACCATGCATTTTGATGAATCAGCGCAATTGGGTGAACGTCTGCTCAATCAAGCCCTCGCCTCATTGGGAGTCAGCCCGCAGGATATCGATGAGCTGCATTGGGAGAAATTGATTAAAGATACTACCGCCAAATCACGCACTGAGATTCTGGCCGATATCGGCCTCGGACGTCGTCTTAATATGGTGGTGGCGCGCCAGCTAACGCGTACTGGCGAAGGTCATGCGCACGAACCTCTCTCCGGCGGGGTAATCACGATACAGGGAACGGAAGGGCTGGCAGTACAATTTGCCAAATGTTGCCGGCCCATTCCCGGCGATCCCATCATAGGCATTATCAAGAAGGGGCAGGGGCTGGTGGTGCATACCCATGATTGCCCGACATTGCGCAAAGGACGCGGCAATACCGATGAATGGCTGGATGTGGTGTGGGATAAACATATCAGCAAGCCGTTTGATGTCAGCATCAAGCTGATCGTGGCCAATCAGCGGGGCGTGTTGGCCAAGGTGGCGGCGGCGATTGCTGATGAGGAATCCAACATCGAGAACGTGCACTTCAATAACGAAGGGGATTACACCACGCTGTATTTCACATTGCAGGTAGGCAATCGCCAGCACCTGGCGCGCGTGATGCGCAGCTTGCGTGCGATACCCGAAGTAATCCGCATTACCCGCGTCAAGGCGGCACCCGCCTGATTCCTTTTCTAAATTAAATCTGACTGAGTCGGCCACCAAACCGGCTCATCAGTTCCAGCATGGCCTTTGCCTTGTCCAGTGTTTCCTGATATTCCGCCGACGCATCCGAATCTGCCACGATGCCACCGCCGGCCCAGAATTGGATTTTATTTTGGGCATAGACCAGTGTCCTTATCGCGATATTGGTATCCATGTTGCCGTCAAAACCTATATAGCCTATGGCCCCGCAATATAGTCCGCGACGATGTGGCTCAAGCTGATCGATAATTTCCATGGCACGCTGTTTGGGCGTGCCGGTCACCGACCCGCCCGGAAAACATTCGCGCAGCACAGCCAGCGCATCGTGCCCTGGGGCCAGCTGGCCGGTAACCGTGCTGATTAAATGATGGACATGGGCAAAACTTTGCACATCAAACATGCTGGGCACTTTAACCGAGCCGGGGCGGCAGATTTTGCCCAGGTCATTGCGCAACAAATCAACAATCATCAAATTCTCGGCGCGGTCTTTGGCACTATGCAACAACTCGTTTGCCATCTGCGCATCTTGCTGCGGGTCTTTGGCGCGCGGCCGCGTTCCTTTTATCGGTCGCGTCTGCACCTGGCCTTGCTGTACGCGCAAAAAATTCTCGGGTGAACTACATAAAATTTGTGACTGCGGCAAATTGAGGAAAGCGGAATAGGGAGCCGGACTCATGTGGCGCAATGCCAGATAAGCCTGCAACGCATCGCCTGAAGCTGTGGCGGTATACCGCTGCGCCAGATTTATCTGGTAGCAGTCCCCGGCGCGCAGGTAGCCTTGCACCTGGTCAAAGGCGGCTTGATATCCGGCACGGGTAAAATTTGATTGTATGCGGCCCTGCACTTTGAAGTCGCTTCGAACGGAATTTATCTGGGTATGTAAGCGCTGCAGTATGCCCGGCAATACCTGTGTTGTGACCGGAGCGCGCTGGGCAGATACCAATTGCGCGTTTTTTTGCTGATGGTCTATTACGATAGCCCAATCATAAATTCCTACCGCCATGTCCGGCAGCTTTTCCAAGTCCTGCGCCTGGGTCGGCAGCATCATCAAGCGGCGAGCCAGATCATAACCCCAATAGCCCACAGCACCCCCTTGAAAGGGAATATCGCTATCTACGGCGTGCGCTGCAGCCAGTTGCTGGCGTAGCAATGCAAAGGGATCTTCCGCTGAGCGACTGGTTCCGGAAGCATCGGTAATATCGGTGTAAGTACCGCTAGTGACCAGTGTTGCTACCGGTTGCGCGCATAAAATGTCATAGCGGCCACACCCGCTGCTATCCAGCCATACGGCCCATGGCAGGTCGGCAATGGCCGCATAATACCGGGCAGCAACATCGGCGGCATAAGTAAGGGGGGCGCTATATCGCATAGGGATGAACTGATTTTGACGATACTGAATTAATCTTGCGCTCGGTATGATAACCGCACAAGCTTAATGGTAGGGCAGCTTTGTCCAGTTAAACACGGTGCATATAAGTGTCAGGCAGAGTAATACTTGGAATTGGATTGAATCATGAGGATTGTTGCGATTGCTGCGTATTGAATTGTCGGAGTGAATCGCTGACCTGCCAAACAATGCCGGCATCGAAAAGAAAGCGCACGCAAGCAGGTGCGCCCAGGAAAACAACCCGCGAACTGTGGGTCAGCTCCTCTGTACTGCTTCAGGAACTGCACCCACAGTTTCCAACCCCCTTAGTTCGGCTTGTGAATGCCTGGCGTAGGAAAAGGCCAGGTTGTAGCCGGGCGCACGGGTGCCGGAGCAGAAGGAGCTGGAGCTCCCATGGAAGAAGCAGGCCTGCTTGAGGTAGCCGATTTCTTGGCTGCTGGCTTCCTCTTGGCTGCTGGCTTCTTGGCTGCCTTTTTAGCCGCTGGCTTTTTAGCCGCTTTCTTGGCAGCTGGCTTCTTGGCTGCCTTTTTAGCTGCTGGCTTTTTCTTGGCAGCTGGCTTCTTGGCTGCCTTTTTAGCTGCTGGCTTTTTCTTGGCTACTGCTTTTTTAGCGGCTGGCTTCTTTTTAGCCGCTTTTTTAGCTGCTGGCTTTTTCTTGGCTACTGCTTTTTTAGCGGCTGGCTTCTTTTTAGCCGCTTTTTTAGCTGCCGGCTTCTTTTTAGCTGCAGGCTTTTTGGCTGCTGCTTTTTTGGTTGCCGGCTTCTTCTTGGCTACTGCCTTTTTAGCTGCAGGCTTTTTAGCTGCCGCTTTTTTCTTCGCTGCTGGTTTAGCTTTCTTTGCTGCTACCATTTCAACCTCCTTTAGTGATCAAAGTTCAAAGAAAAACAAATCACAACTACTACACCCTCAGCATGCCACAGCATGGCATGACCGAAGCCTTTTAATCCCAAGATAACGCGCCGCCGGTCTGATACTCGGTAACGCGGGTTTCGAAGAAATTCTTCTCCTTCTTGAGATCTATCATTTCAGCCATCCACGGGAACGGATTGTTTGCTCCCGGATACAACACGTCGATGCCGATTTGCTGGCAACGCCGATTCGCAATAAAGCGCAAATATTCCTTGAACATCGAGGCATTCATGCCCAGTATCCCGCGCGGCATGGTGTCCTCGGCGTAACGATATTCCAGTTCCACACCTTTCTGTATCAGGCCGCGGATTTCTTCGCGGAATTCCGGTGTCCACAAATGGGGGTTCTCCAGCTTGATCTGGTTGATCACGTCCACCCCAAAATTCAGGTGCATGGATTCATCACGCAGGATGTACTGGTATTGTTCAGCTGCGCCCGTCATTTTGTTCTGGCGTCCCAACGCGAGAATTTGCACAAAACCCACATAGAAAAACAACCCTTCCATAATGCAGGCAAACACAATCAGGCTGCGCAACAGCTGGCGATCCGTTTCCGGCGTGCCGGTCTTGAAGTCGGGATTGGTCAGGATATCAATGAACGGCAGCAGAAATTCGTCTTTTTCGCGGATGCTGGAGACTTCGTGGTACATGTTAAAAATCTCGCCCTCGTCCAGCCCCAAGCTTTCCACAATGTACTGGTAGGCATGGGTGTGGATAGCCTCTTCGAACGCCTGGCGCAGCAGATACTGGCGGCATTCCGGATTGGTAATGTGGCGATAGGTGCCCAGCACAATATTGTTGGCCGCCAGACTGTCGGCAGTAGTGAAAAAACCCAGGTTGCGCTTGACCATGCGGCGCTCATCATCAGTCAGCCCGTTGGGATTTTTCCATAGCGCAATGTCAGCAGACATGTTCACTTCCTGCGGCATCCAGTGGTTGGCGCAGCCGGCCAGGTATTTTTCCCAGGCCCACTTGTATTTGAATGGCACCAGCTGATTCACGTCCGCCGTGCAATTAATGATGCGCTTGTCTTCTACCCGGATGCGGCTGGTGGAGGCAGGCGCAATGCTATAAGCGTGCTGTTCCTTGCTGTCTGCCCACCGTGGCAACTCCTGGCCGGACACCGGCTGTTTTCGGTCAGCGCTGGCACTGACTCCAGCCAAACGCAAACCCATTGGCGGCATGGCAGGCATTACTTCATCTTCAAATGTCAGCATAATTTTCTCCACTTTTCTCTCTATACGTTGCTGGTGCTGGCCGGCTTATTAGTATTGGCTCCAATACACATTGTTATTATTGACAGGACTCACATCCTGGATCGTCCAGCGAACACATTTTCACGCCATCCCCTATTCTCTGCCCGTTCTCTTCAGAAACAGATACGGCATTCAACGCACCGGTGCGCGAGGTAGACTTTTCGGCTGAAGTCGCGCCCAAGGTGCGCAAATAATAAGTAGTTTTCAAGCCGCGCAGCCAAGCCAGCTTGTAGGTTTCATCCAGCTTGCGGCCGGACACGCCAGCCATATAGATATTCAATGATTGCGCCTGGTCTATCCATTTCTGGCGCCGCGCCGCGGCCTCAATAACCCATTGCGGCTCCACTTCAAATGCGGTCGCATACAGGTCGCGCAATTCAGCCGGTATACGGTCAATCTTGGCCAGGCTGCCATCAAAATACTTCAGGTCGGCAATCATGACTTCGTCCCACAGCTCCAGGCGCTTCAGCTCCCTTACAAGGTAGTCATTGATGATAGTAAATTCGCCGGACAAATTGGATTTAACAAACAGGTTCTGGTAGGTCGGCTCAATACAGGCAGATACCCCGATAATATTGGAAATGGTTGCGGTGGGCGCAATGGCCACGCAATTGGAATTGCGCATACCATGTTGCTTAATGCGTGCGCGCAGCGCGTCCCAATCCATCGTGGCGGAGCTATCCACCTCGACATAGCCGCCGCGCGATTGGCGCAGCAGATCCAGCGTATCCTGCGGCAAAATGCCCTTATCCCATAAACTGCCCCGGTAGCTGGCATAGCGCCCACGCTCTTCGGCCAATTCTGTGGAAGCCCAGTAGGCGTAATAACACACCGCCTCCATTGAACGGTCGGCGAACTCGACTGCCGCCTCCGATGCGTAAGGCACGCGCAGTTCATGCAGGCAATCCTGGAACCCCATGATGCCCAACCCTACCGGACGGTGCTTGAAATTGGCGTTGCGCGCCTTGCCTACGGCGTAATAATTAATGTCGATTACGTTATCCAGCATACGCATCGCGGTGGTGATCGTGCGCTGCAATTTTTGGTGATCCATCTGGCCGAATTTGGCATGGCCTTTTGGATAAAGATGGGCCGCCAGGTTGACCGAACCCAGATTGCACACGGCAATTTCCGTGTCCGAAGTATTCAACGTGATTTCGGTGCACAGGTTGGAACTATGCACCACACCCACATGCTGTTGCGGCGAACGCACATTGCACGGATCCTTGAACACAATCCACGGATGGCCAGTTTCGAACAACATGGTCAGCATCTTGCGCCACAAGCTGGCCGCCGACACTTTTCTGAACAGCTTAAGCTCGCCGCTTGCGGCCTTGGCCTCATAGCCGAGATAGGCGCGCTCAAACTCGGCGCCAAACTTGTCATGCAAATCCGGACAGTTTGAGGGGGAGAACAATGTCCACTCCGCGCCTTCCATGACCCGCTTCATGAACAGGTCAGGAATCCAGTTGGCGGTATTCATGTCGTGTGTGCGGCGGCGATCATCGCCGGTATTCTTGCGCAACTCGAGGAATTCTTCGATATCCAGGTGCCATGTTTCGAGGTAGGCACACACCGCGCCTTTGCGCTTGCCGCCCTGATTGACCGCCACCGCGGTATCGTTGGCCACTTTCAGGAAGGGCACTACGCCTTGCGACTTACCGTTTGTTCCTTTGATGTGCGCACCCAGTGAACGCACCGAAGTCCAGTCGTTACCCAGTCCGCCGGAATATTTGGCCAGCAACGCATTTTCCTTGATCGCCTCGAAAATACCGTCCAGATGGTCGGGCACAGTGGTCAAATAGCAGGAACTCAACTGGGAGCGGCATGTACCAGAGTTGAACAGCGTTGGCGTGGAGCTCATGAAATCAAAACTGGACAGTAAATGATAGAACTCAATCGTGCGCGCTTCGCGCTCACTTTCCTTGAGCGCCAATCCCATCGCCACGCGCATGAAAAATGCCTGCGGCAATTCAATGCGCGCATCGGCAATATGCAGGAAGTAACGGTCATACAAAGTTTGCAAACCAAGGTAGCCGAATTTCAAATCGCGGCTGGCATCCAGCTCCTTGGCCAGGCGCGGCAAATCAAACTGCGCCAGCTCCTGGTCAAGCAGGCCGGCATCAATTCCGCGCTTGATGAATGAAGGGAAATATTCGGCATAACGCGTGGCCATGTCTGCCTGGCTCACTTCTTCGCCCAGCACATCGCAGCAAATATTGTTCAACAACAGGCGCGCAGTGACAAAACCATAAGCCGGATCCTGCTCAATCAGCGAACGGGCGGACAGGATAGTGCATTTGCGCACCTCCTCTATCGGCACGCCGTCATACAAGTCTTTTAGCGTCAGCTTGAGGATTTGCTCCGCGCTGACCGTATCCCCCAGCCCGACACAGGACGCCTTGATCAAGGCGGCCAGGCCCACCACGTCCAGTGGCCGGGAAATGCCCTTATCCTTGACATGCAGAACCTGTGCAGGCGCATGTTCTTTTTTCACCTTGGCCCGTTCGCGCGTACGCTCCTCGCGGTACAACACATAGGAACGCGCCACATCATGCTCGCCGGAACGCATCAGCGACAGCTCGACCTGATCCTGAATATCTTCAATATGCAGCGTCCCGCCGTTGGGCTGGCGACGCAATAATGCATTAACCACATTAGCCGTCAATTGCTCGACCAACTCTCGCACGCGCGCTGAAACCGCGCCCTGGCCACCGTTTACCGCAAGGTATGCCTTGGTCATCGCAATGGAAATCTTGGCCGGCTCAAACGGCACAACAGAGCCATTGCGGCGGATCACCTTGTATTGGTCAAACGGCATATTGGATGAAACAGGAGGAGCAGAAAAATCGTGTGCGAGCATGGGGGAGGATGAAACACTGTCAGTCGCAAGTAGCATATAACATCTCCCTGTATCAGTTTTATATTTGGCCTGTCCAAATCTAAAACCACAACATCTAGTGTTTTATTTTTGGATTCGGCCTAATTCTAGTGCATCGTAAAATTTATGCAAGCGGTATTTGCATAAATTCCATGTTATCTGTTTTTGAAACCAGCAAGATATCGCGGCCAGTCAAAATAAGGGCCGGGATCGGTCTTGCGGCCCGGCGCGATATCCGAATGGCCGACAATGTGGCGCAGCGGAAAAAAGCGCTTTAATCGCCGCGTCAGCCGCACCAGCGCCGCATACTGCGCATCGCTGAACGGGCTATGGTCATCCCCTTCCAGTTCAATACCCAGAGAGAAGTCATTACACGACGTGGCCCCCTGCCAGCTTGACGCACCCGCATGCCAAGCACGTTTGTTACACGGAACGAACTGGATAATCCCGCCGTTACGCCGAATCAAAAAATGGGTGGAAACTTTCAGGCCCTTGAGTTGCGCATAATAGGGATGGGCCTCGGTATCGAGGGTATTGGTGAATAGTTGGGTAATGGCGTCGCCACCAAATTCGCCGGGAGGCAAACTGATGTTATGGATAACCAGCAGGTTAATTGCGGTGCCCGGCGGACGGGCATCATGATTGGGTGACGCAATCCGGCGCAAGCCGCTGGCCCAGCCATTCGCGCCTATCTTCATCTAAGGGCTCGTAAACGAATAAGGCGTGCATTCGGCAGGGAGGATTCGGGTGTAGGGCTAGGCACAGGCGACGCCATGTGGTTATTCCACATCAGGAGCCTGTAACAACGCCACGCACTCGAATCCTCCCCGCCCCGCAGGGTGATCCCCCAGAAAATCCGCATGCGGCGTTGCGGCTCGTCGACGTGGAGCAACCACGTCTTCCTCCCCACGTCTTGCCTGCGGACTTTCTGGGGGTCACGAATGCACACCTTATTCATTTACGAGCCCTAACCTTCCTTATCGGTAATGCCCAGCCGTACCATGCGATAACGCAGGGCGCGGAAGGTTATTCCCAATATCTTGGCCGCAGCGGTACGGTTGAACCCGGTTTGCTGCAATGCTTCCAGAATAGCGGCGCGCTCAATGCCATCCAGATAGTCGGGTAATGGATATTTACCTACCACCGCTGCCGGGTCCGGCATGGGCTCATCGGCATTGGCCATCCCCAACTGCAAATCAGCAGGGGTAATCAGATTGTTGGAACATAAAGCCAGCGCCCGCTCGATAATATTTTCGAGCTCGCGCACATTGCCGGGAAAGTCATAATGGTAAAGAGCCTGCAGCGCGGCCGGGGCAAATTCTATTGCAGCATCCCCGCGCAAGCGCGCCAGCAGCCGGTTGGCAATTTCGGCAATGTCGTCGCGCATTTCGCGCAACGGCGGCATCAGCAAGCTGATGACATTCAGGCGGTAGTACAAATCCTGGCGAAACTTGCCCTGTTGCACTCGGTCAGTCAGAGCCTGGTGGGTCGCGCTGATAATACGCACGTCAATATCCTCTTCCTGCGTAGCGCCCACCTTGCGTACTTTTTTCTCCTGGATAACCCGCAGCAATTTGACTTGCATGGACAACGGCAAATCGGCAATTTCGTCCAGAAATAAGGTACCGCCATTCGCGGCCTGAAAAAACCCTTCTCGGTCCTTGTCTGCCCCGGTAAAAGCACCCTTGCGGTAACCAAAAAACTCGCTTTCCATCAGCGTTTCCGGAATCGCGCCGCAATTCACCGCGACAAAAGGATGGTCACGGCGCGCGCTTTTTTCGACGATCAAGCGCGCCGCCAGCTCTTTGCCGCTGCCGGATTCGCCACTGATATGCACTGGTGCCTGGCTGCGCCCGACCCGCTCCACCATGTCGCGCACTTTCTCCATCGCCGGAGAACTTCCGAGCAAGGTGCGCACCCCTTCGCGTACAGCGGTAGAGGCCTGCGGCAACTTGAGCGCAGCATTGACCAAGGCGCGCAATTGATCCAGGGCCACTGGTTTGGACAGGTAATCAAACGCGCCAGCCTTGAGCACTGAAATTGCGTTTTCCATATTGCCATGGGCGGTGATGACCGCAACCGGCACCAGCTTATGGCGCGCCGCAATGTATTGCACTACTTCCATGCCCTGTCCGTCCGGTAAGCGCATATCAGTCAGACAAAGATCGAATGATTTGTCATCCAGCTGGTGTTTGGCCTCACTGACTGAAGCCGCACGCTCTACATCCAGCCCCATGCGCAGCAACGCCAGCTCAAGCAGTTCCAATATGTCCGGCTCGTCATCCACCAACAATATCCTGGCAACAGCGGAGCGTTTATTTGTAGCCATCCGGCCCCCCGAACAGGATGCGGAAACTGGTACGTCCCTCAAAGCCCTGCCAATACTCAAGGGAGGCGCCATTCGCTTCGCACAATTCGCGCGCAATATATAAACCCAAACCGGTGCCGCCTGCCGCGGTGGTAAAAAAAGGCTCGAATAATTGCGGAATAATATCCGGCTCTACCGGCGGGCCATCGTTGGCAATTTCCAGCACCGTGCCGCCGACCTCGGAACACCATGCACGCAGCTGCACGCTACCCGGAAGTTTCAGGCAATAGCGCAGCGCATTGCGGCACACATTCCACAATACCTGGTCGAGATGGCCACGATCAAATTTTATTACGCAGGCCGGTGTGATATCCAGCACAAAAATATCACGCGCAACCTTTTCAGTATTAACCAGACCTTCAATAAATACTGCCATTCTTTCCGCAAGCTGAAACTCTTCGCGTTGCGCCCGGTCGCGCCGGTTCAGTTGCAGCACATCCAGCACTATATTATTCATGCGCGCGGTATTTTCCAGGATGATCTGGAATAGCCGTTCCTGCGCCGGTTCATGTTTCTCTTCGCGCAACAGCTCAGCCGCATAGCTGATAGCTGACAACGGATTGCGCACTTCATGCGCGATATTGGCCGTCAGCCGGCCCAAGGCGGCCAGCTTGATTTGCTGCGCTTGCGCTTGCACGCGTTGCATGTCCTCAATAAACACCACGCCCCCCCAAAATCCCGCCTGTTGCACCGGCAGAAATCTTACGCGTACCTGATGGTGGGTCACAGGCAGATTTAACACTTCGTAACCGGACCCTGATCCCGGTTGCACGTTTTGCCTCCACGCGGCAAAACGTTCCGCCAGAATTGGGGCACAACTTTCCAGCGAAACATTAGATGATCCTGCTTCAGGGAAAACATATCCCAGCAGCCGTTCCACGCCCGGATTATATTGCTTGACCATGCCCTGCTCATCTACCACCAATACGCCGTCTGGCATGTCCTGAATCACCAGCCTGTTTGCTTCCGCCATGCTGGCCAGATCCACCCCGCGCACTGCGGCCAGCTCTTCACCTGCTATCGCGTAGCGGGCCATGGTATGTGCCAGCCATGCCACCGCAAAGTAAGCGATGCTCAACAATCCTATTTGGACAAATTGGGCAGGCAATGCATCCTGCACCAACATGGCATAAGCATGCTGCAGCAACATCGCAATGCTGGCCACCGCCGCGAAGAACAGCGTGATTCTGCCACGGCTGATCAGTCCCGCCGCTGCCAGCGATACCAGCAGCAATACTCCTATGCCGCTTTGAATGCCGCCGCTGGCATGCGACCACAGCGCAACACATACAATGTCGGTGCCTACCTGAAACGCCAATTGTGCGGTAAAGCGCGGCCAGCGCAACCATATCGCCAGCAATGAAATTAAAGAGAGTGCGGTGTACAGCACGCTGGTTCGGAGAAACAGCGCCTGATCGCGTGAACCGAACACCAGGTCGTTGCCAAACGTGTTTACCAAAAACACGAATAAAAGGCCCAAGCTCAGCCGATAAAAATTGTACAGATAAATCGAGCGCCACAGCGCCTGGGACACAGGCTCGGAATAGGATTGCTGCGGTGTTGGAATGGGTGCGGATGTAGGCAAGGGCACCTCTAAAAATTCAAAATCCTAAGCGAGACAAGGCGCGAGCAAAAAATTGCGGCGCCGCATATGAATGATATGTAAGGAGTAATTTTTTGTGAGCAACACAGTATCGCGACGGAGTTTGAATTTTTAGAGATGACCGCAAGCTTTCCGGCATCAGGATTTATTCGGGTTGGTCCAGGTGCGCACGTTTATGCGCTTCTGTGCAGTAGCATTGGCCTGCATGCACAACACACTCGGCCTTGGGCAGGTGTGTCCCGCAATAGCTGCAGCGCACCATGTCTTGCACAGCTTGGTCAGGGGCATTTTCATGGCCCAGCCGCTGGCGAAAAAATTTGACCAGCAAATAAATCACGATGGCAATCGCTACTAGCAGCAGCAAGCGGCTCATTTCAACCTCTTTCTGTGGAATACACTATGGGCGCCCCGTGACTGAATCATTGCTAATTGCAATTGCTACTGTTGCGGCGGCGGCTCACCTTCCGCTCCTTCGACATCCGGCGCCACAGGCTCTTCTCCCAGCATAGGGAACTGTTCAGGCTCAGCCTGCGGCTCAGGTTCTGCCGGTTGGGGTTCCTCGACCGGCACAGGCTCCTCTACCGGCGCAGGTTCCGACACCTGGGGTTCGGTTACCTGGGGTTCTGGAATTTGTGGTTCAGGCACTTGAGGTTCCGGCACCTGTGGTTGCTCGGGCATCTGAGGTCTGAATGGAGGCTCAAACCGTGATGGCGGACCGCGCATTCCACCTTGGGACATGAATGCATCGGTATAGGCGCCTTGACCGCCGGTCGCGGTGCCAGACCAGAATTGAATATCGCCTGCGGTAGGCAGCTCGATATTGCGCACGATATGCGGAGTAATAGACAATATCACTTCGGTTTTCTTGCGGTCATCCTGATGGCTGGAGAATAGCCGTCCTACCAATGGCAATTCGGCCAACCCCGGCAAACCATTTATCGAGGTGCGGTCTTCATCATTGATCAAGCCGGCGAGCAATTGGGTTTCGCCATCTTTCAGACGCAATAAGGTAGAGGTGTTGCGTGTTCCAATCTGGTAAACCAGTGAGCCATTATTGGTTACAGTGGCTGGCCCCAGCGCGCTGACCTCCAGCGCAATCTTGATTGATACATCCCCCTCCAGATAAATGTTAGGCTCGACCTCCAGCTTGATACCGACGTCCACATACTGCACAGTCTCCGAAGTCGAAGAGGTAGCATTGGCTGCGGTAGTCGTGGTTATTACCGGTATCCGGTCACCCACATGGATCTTCGCCTTTTCCCGGTTGCGCACCCGTATGCGTGGGTTGGCCAGCACATTCAGGTCGGAAAAATCTTCATTGAACTTGACTGACGGAGTGCCGCCGACGGAAATTCTGTTTTGTGAAATGTTTTGGATGGATCTGAGGGTTTCAGACAAGACTACTATGTCATTATTACTATCCAAGGTGGTTGGCGGAAGCAACCCCAATTGGGTAGGTGGCTGTATCCCTAAATCAATCAACCGCCCCCGCTTTATTTCGATCACTGTCACATCCAGCAACACTTCTGGCTCCGGCAAATCCTGCGCGGCAATCAGTTTCTCGGCCAGCAAAATGGTCTCGGGCGTATCACGCACCACCATCATATTGAGCCGGTCATCAACAAAAATGTCTTTGACCTTCAGTATCGTGCGCAGCATGTTGGACGTTTGTTTGGGATCGGCATTGGCCAGGTAAAAGGTCTTTACTACCAGCTCTTCATATTCCTGGGATTTTTGCGGTGTGCGCGGATAAACCACGACGGTGTTTTCGTTGATGATCTTGCGGTCCAGCTGGTTGGACTCCAGCAGCATGCTCAGCGCCTTGTCAAACGTCACCTGTTTCACAAAAATGGAAACACGCTGCTCCGGGCGTAAATCCTTATCCAGAATAAAGTTGACGCCAGTGGTACTGGACAGCACATCGAATACCATTTTTACCGGCGCATCGCGAAACTCAAGGGTCAGCGGGTTATTGTATTTATTCAGCGTGGGGGGGGTAAATTTATTTTTTGCTTTGGTACTCTCAACCTTACTGCGCAAGGCCAAGGCGTCCCTTTGTTTGGGATTGACCAGCAGCACCGCACGGGTTTTTTCGGCAACCGAAGCAAAATCGCCGGTATCAAAATCGGCTTTGGCGCTAATCATCAATTCGATATGCTGGCGCGCATGGGTAACGCGTTTGAGTCCAGCCTTTGCCCGCACATTATCCTTGTCCAGCTTTAATACGCGGGTATATTGAATTTCAGCTTCTGCCAGACGGCTTTCTTCTACGTTGGCATCCGCCGACAACAATAACTCATTGATAGTCTTCAGGCGCAAGTTGACTAGCGCCACGCGATAACGCATGTTATCCGGCGCTTCCTTGGTAGCTTGCTCCAGTTTTTCCAGGCCCGCTTCTATCTGGCCTTTCTCGGTTAGATCCATCCCCTGCCGGTACGCCCGTCCGCCAGCGCAACTTGCCAGCAGCAGCATGACCGCCACCAACACTATGGGCTGCATTACATTTATTTGAGTCTTCATAGAATTAAAATTATTAATCAATAGCCCTCACAATTGCTGCAAGCGTTAACGCCAAATATACAATTTTCTGCATCATAGCCGCGCGCCGTTACCAAATAATTATGGAGTATAAACGAATTTCCAATCCGAATATTTTTCCGCGGCCTCAAATGTCTTGTCGGCCAGGCGGAAATTACCGCTTTTGAGTGGTGTATCTTGCGACATGCTATACACTCCGGTGAGCCTGTCATTTACCATGAATACCGCCCACTCGGCCTGGCCAGTCATCGGGTCACGGTAGATTTTGCGCAGGTAACGTTGCATTCCTAATTGCCGTGGGTCACGCAGCAGATCATCCAGGGACTGCGGGAAAACCTTAACGCCCCCCGGAGATTGGTTGTAATAGCGCCCAATTGCCTGGCGAAACTGGTTACCGACAAACAGCAGCTCGCGCTCTTTTTCACGCTGCTGGGCCGTGCTCCATATCTTGCCGACCGCCCCCAGCATCACGCCCATCACCACAATCAGGAATAACGCGGCGAGATAGGTGAATCCCGCCTGTTTGGCGCGCTTCATGGCATCACCATTCATTGTACGGCTTGCCATCGCGCGACGTGCCAGTAGCGCCGCTTTTGACATCATAAACGCCACCCAGCATCGAGTCTTCAGGCGGAATGATTTCCCAGGTTTCGGCACTGTCGGTAATAGGATCAACCGGTATTTTGCGCAAATACCGGCGGCTGACCAGCTCATCCAATGTTGCGGGATATTTACCTGTGTCAGCATAGAATTTGTCCAGCGAATCGCGAATCGTAGCCAAATCTTCCTGCAGCACCGCTTCCTTGGCCCGGTCCACGCCGCCAAAGTAACGCGGCACCGCAATGGTCAGCAACAACGCAATAATGGTTATCACCACCAGCAATTCAATCAGCGTAAAGCCCTGCCTGGTTGCCTTATTGTTATCAATAAAAATCTTGTTTCCCCTCATCATCCATACGACCCGCCATGTACCTCCGGGTTGTGCGCGGCTCCTGACCCTTCATGCTCGCTACTCAGTTTGCATAATACAATAAGACAAGGCCGACACCGTTTTGTTATTTCCTGAAGATCAATGCGCCTCGTCCCAATTTTTTCCCATCCCCAACCCCACTTCCAGCGGCACTTTCAGCGCAGCGACATTGCTCATTAAACCGGGCAGGCTGTCCTTGATCCGTGCTAATTCCTGCTCGCGCACTTCCAGCACCAGTTCATCATGAACTTGCATGACCAGCAATGAATGCAATCGTTCGCTTTCCAGCCAATTTTGCACCGCGACCATGGCCAATTTGATCAAATCAGCCGCGGTGCCCTGCATCGGCGCGTTGATCGCAGCGCGTTCGGCAGCCTGGCGGCGCATGCCGTTGCCGCCGTTAATTTCGGGCAGCCATAACCTTCGGCCAAAAACAGTTTCCACATACCCTTGCTGTCTGGCCAGTTCGCGGGTGCGCTGCATGTAATCAGCTACGCCGGGATAACGGGCAAAATAGCGGTCTATATAGGCCTGCGCCGCCGGGCGCGCGACCCCGAGTTGAGTGGCCAGGCCAAATGCCGACATGCCATATATAAGCCCGAAATTTATGACCTTGGCATAGCGCCGTTGTTCGCTGCTGACGTTTTCCAGCGGTACCGCAAATACTTCGGCGGCGGTCGCCTTATGGATATCTTCGCCCTTGGCAAAAGCGGCCAGCAACCCCGGGTCGTCCGACAAGTGCGCCATGATGCGCAACTCGATTTGCGAATAGTCGGCAGATACGATGAAGCTACCCGGCGGGGCAACAAATGCTTCGCGGATGCGGCGGCCTTCTGCGGTACGAATCGGTATGTTTTGCAGATTGGGGTCGTTGGAAGCCAGCCGCCCGGTGACCGCCACGGCCTGCAAGTAATTGGTGTGTACGCGGCCGGTGGTGGTGTCGACCATCAACGGCAATTTATCGGTGTAGGTGGATTTGAGTTTGGCCATGCCGCGGTAGTCCAGTAATAATTTCGGCAGCGGATAGTCAAGCGCCAGTTCCTGCAATACTTCCTCATCCGTGGAAGGCGTTCCGCCCGGGGTTTTTTTTCTGACCGGCAGGCCCAGTTTGTCGAACAGCACCTCCTGAATTTGCTTGGGCGAGTTGAGATTGAAAGGTTGTCCGGCTATCTGGTGGGCGCGCGTTTCGATATCCAGCAATTTTTCACCGAGCTCGCGGCTTTGGGCATTGAGCAAATTGATGTCCAGCAGCACGCCGTTGCGCTCCATGACAAATAACACCTGGCGCGCGGGCAATTCTATATTGCGATAGACATCATTAAGGCGCCCGGTCAGTCGGCTGCGCAACAATTGGTATACCTGCCATGTAGTGCCGGCATCTTCTGCCGCGTAGCGCGCAGCAATCGGCACTTCTACCTGATCAAAACAAATCTGTTTGGCGCCTTTACCGACCAGTTCCGCGTAGGTCTGGGATTTGATGTCCAGGTGGCGCTGCACCAGATTGTCTTTTTCATGCGAGCGGTAGCTTTCCAGCACATACGATTGCAGCATCGTGTCTTCAGCAATACCGGCCAGCGCAATACGATGATTGGCGAAAACATGCTGGTCAATTTTTAAATTATGCCCAACCTTTTTGTGCTGTGAACTTTCCAGCCACGGCTGCAATTTTTTCAGCACCTGTTCTACTGTAATCTGCTGCGGGGCGCCGGGATAGCGGTGTGCCAGCGGCAGATACGCGGCGTCGTGCGCGCCTAGCGCGAAAGAAATGCCAACCAGCTGGGCATTCATCACATCCAGCTCGGTAGTCAGCACATCGATACACACTATTTCAGCCTGCATCATTTTAATGAGCCAAGCGTCCAGCTGGTGTTCCGTCAGTATGGTTTCATAATTAACAGCGGGGGCGAACGTCAGCTCCCCCTGGTTGGGTGCTTCTGCCGGGATAAGGGAAGATTGAATGGGCGATCCAGCCCCGGCGCCTGTCCCGGCAGGCGCGGCGAGTTGCTGGGTGTTATTCAGTTCGCGCAGCCAGGTCTTGAAACCAAAACGGGTATACAGTTCGCGCAGTTGCTCGTTATCGGGCTGTGGCGCAAGCAGCTGGTCAAAAGGTTGGGGCAGCGTCACATCACATTTCACGGTCAACAGTTTGCGCGCCTGCGGTAACCAGTCCAGTGTATTACGCAAATTCTCGCCGACCACGCCACCAATTTCATGCGCATGCGTCACGACATTATCCAGCGTGCCATATTGCGCCAGCCATTTGACCGCCGTTTTGGGGCCGACCTTGGCCACCCCCGGCACATTGTCCACACTGTCACCAATTAGCGTCAGGTAATCCAGTATGCGTTGCGGCGCCACACCGAATTTGGCCAGCACGCCCGCTTCGTCCAGCCACTCGTTGCTCATGGTATTGACCAGTTGCACCTGGCTGTTGACCAGTTGCGTCAGATCCTTGTCGCCGGTGGACACAATGCAGCGTGCGCCGCCTTGCGTGGCCTGTTGCGTCAACGTGCCTATCACATCATCGGCCTCTACCCCATCCACCATCAAAATGTTCCAGCCCGAAGCAACGATGGCCTGATGCAGCGGCTCAATCTGGGCCGCCAGGCTTTCCGGCATGGACTTGCGGGTTGCCTTGTATTCCGGGTATAGCTCGTCGCGGAAGGTTTTTCCTTTTGCATCAAACACGCACGCGCTATAATCCGCCGGGTTTTCAGCGCGCAATTTGCGCAGCATGTTGAGTACGCCGTAAATGGCCCCGGTCGGCTCTCCCTGCGGGCTGCGCAAATCAGGCAGCGCATGAAAAGCGCGATACAGGTAAGATGAGCCATCCACTAACAGAAGTGTTTTCATTTTTTGACGAAGGATTTATCCAGCATGAGCAACCAGTCCAAGCTGCCCACCTCGCAAATACCGGAAGTCGGGAGCTCAAAAGATGCATGGCGCGTGTTCGGCATTATGTCAGAATTCGTGGCCGCCACCGAGCGCCTCAAATCCATCCAGCCTGCCGTCAGCATCTTTGGCAGCGCGCGCACCCCGCCCGAACACCCTTATTACAAGCTCACTGAACATATCGCACGGCTGCTGTCCGATGCAGGATTTTCGGTGATCTCCGGCGGTGGCCCCGGCATCATGGAAGCGGCCAACAAGGGCGCATTCTATGGCAAATCGCCCAGCGTCGGATTAAACATCCAGCTGCCGCATGAGCAGCACAATAACCCTTACCAGAATATCAGCCAGACTTTCCAGCATTTTTTCGCGCGCAAGGTGATGTTTGTAAAATTTGCCAGCGCTTATGTCGTGATGCCAGGCGGATTCGGCACGATTGATGAATTGTCAGAAGCGCTGACGCTGTTGCAGACCGGCAAGACCCGGCGCATTCCCATTATATTGGTATGCAGCGATTACTGGCGCGGCATGCTGGACTGGTTTCGCCAGGCGCTGCTGGTCGAGGGCATGATAGATGCGCAAGACATGAACTTGATTCAGTTAATTGACGACCCTGAGGAAGTAGTGGCTGCGATATTCAAACATTACGAAACGCGCGGTTTTGAATTATCGGAAGCCGAGCGCGAAATGCAGCTGAATCTTTGAAGGAATTTTAATGCGAATTTTGATTGCCCTGATTCTGGGTGTTTTATCGGGTCACGCTACAGCTGCGGCGCCCGCAAAAAATCCCGCGCCGGTGCCGCCTCCCCCGCCGGTTGATAACAGCGCTGCGGATTCCGAACTGGAGCCACCGGTTACGATTATCAAGCAAGCAGAACAAACGATAGAAGAATATCGCGCCAACGGCAAACTGTACATGATCAAGGTTATTCCCAAGGTCGGCCCGCCTTATTATCTGGTTGACGACCGTGGCGATGGCAAATTTTCGCGCCAGGAAAGCCTGGATTCAGGCGTGCGTCCGCCGCGCTGGACCATACACAAATTTTAATTCACCGCTGACAAATGGCAGTTTTTACCCCTGTAAATGAGGCTGAACTCAAGGTTTGGCTGAACAATTATTCGCTCGGTGAGCTACTCGCATTGCAGGGCATCGCTTCCGGCATAGAAAACACCAACTATTTTGTTACCACGACTGCCGGCCGCTATGTATTAACCCTGTTCGAAAAACTGTCGCCCAGCGAACTGCCTTTTTACCTGAACCTGATGGCGCACCTGGCTGACGAGGGCATCCCATGCCCCAGACCGATGGCCGATAAGCGCAATCATTTTCTGGGTGAGCTGAATGGCAAACCGGCATGCTTGGTCAGCCGACTGTCAGGCAAGTCACTGGTGCAACCCCAAGTGGCGGACTGTGCTGCGGTAGGTGAAATGCTGGGCAGACTGCATATTGCCGGACAGAGTTTCAAGTTGACCATGCCTAACCCGCGTGCGGCTGCATGGCGCGCAGTCACAGCCACGCAGGTTCTGCCTTTTCTGACACCGCAAGATGCCGCGCTGCTGCAAAATGAAGTTGCGTTTCACGCTGCGAACCCCTTGACCGAGTTGCCGCAAGGCGTCATCCACGCTGATCTGTTTCGTGACAATGTATTGTTTGACGAGGGCCGCATCAGCGGGCTGATTGATTTCTATTTTGCCTGTAACGACAGTTTTCTGTACGACCTGGCGATCACGGTTAACGATTGGTGCATGGGTACAAACAGTGAGCTAGATCAGTCACACACCCAAGCCATGCTGCGCGCCTATCACGAGGTGCGGCCGTTGCAACCGGCAGAGCGCGAAATATGGCCAGTGGCCCTGCGTGTGGCGGCATTACGGTTCTGGCTGTCGCGCCTGCATGACCTGTATTTGCCACGCGAGGGCGAGATTATCCATGCGCATGATCCGGAACGATTCAAACGCATTTTAGAATGGCATATTGCGATAAGATTACCGGATTAAATTACCTAAAATATTTCATTTCATAAGCTAGACTATTTACTTCATTTTTTTCAAAACGGCTGCACGGCTCTGCATCGCCTCTTCATTATCTGAAATCAGTCTGAGTGATTGATTATAATTTACCAATGCATCTTTATATCGGGATTGCATCGCGTATATATGGCCCCGCTGGATATAGGCATCTGGCAATATTTGGGTTAGCTGAATGGCACGGTCAAACTCAAGAATTGCCTGCGGCAAGCGCTTTAGGATTACATATAGACCACCGCGATTTATGTAAGCTTCAGCATAGTATTTACACAGCTGACCTTCATTGGGTGGCTTGACAAATTTACCCATTACGCTTCGTGAAAGTGTTGTGGCTGATTTTCTAGCCGCTATAATGTTTCTAATATTGAACGAAAGGGTGCTGAGTGAATTCAACCTATAGAGTGCATCTAGGGTATCAGGTCCGGATAAATTTATTAAAGCCGGACAATTCTGTTAGGTGCGCGGGTTTAAACCTGCCTGGGAAAATGATTTAACTATGGGTTCGGCTAAAAAAAAGAAGCAGCCTAAAGTTGTTACGGACCAACTCGCCTTTGTCCGGCAGCCTCAAAAAATTGAAGTCAAGGGTTACTATTACCTTGCATTCATACTGCTCGTTGCGCCAGCGCTACTCTATGGGCACTCTCTAAAATACCCACTAATCTTTGATGATCTGTATTTCTTTACCCCGGCTAACTTGTCAAAGTTGGGCTCCGTGCTCTTTCAGCCTGATCTACGGTGGTTTTCATATGCTTCATTCGGCTGGACATATAAACTCTTTGATCTAGACTGGACTTGGTATCGCCTAGGTAATCTTGGCTTGCATATATTCACCGGGCTTCTTTTATTCGTGTTTTTTTCCCGGCTACAGCAGTCGATCGTCCAATCAGAAGATATACTCACTCGGCCACGTCTGACAGCATTTTTTGCTGCTTTGATATTTGTATTACACCCAGTAGCTGTGTATGGCGTAGCCTACCTTGTCCAGCGCAGCATTATCATGGCAACATTGTTCGCCATTGCATCGCTACTTTGCTATCTGGAAGGCTTAATCAGAAATAAATCTAAATGGTTTATCCTGTCCGCGTTGTTTTATTTCCTGGCTGTTTTCTCTAAAGAACACAGCATAATGCTCCCGGGGGTCGCTGCTGCACTTACTCTACTATTGCATAAACCTTCACTTGGTTTGGCAAAAAAGATATGTATCCCATTCGCCCTTTATCTGATTATCGGCACGATAATCATCTTGCTGACAAAAGGTTTGCTTGGCGCCGTATATGAACCTCAGGCTGCTATTTTTTTAGAGCGAGTGAGCGAGCAACAAGAAACCATACAAGTAGCTAACGCATATCTGCTTAGCGTCATTACTCAAGGCTATTTATTCTTTAAATATCTTTTTATATGGATTATTCCTTATACCGGCGAAATGTCGCTCGACATACGCCAACCGCTTGCCGAGCATCTTTTGTCTTGGCCGCACTTGCCCGGCTTTGTCTTGTTTCTTCTTTATCCCATTCTAGCAATTAAATTATTGTTAAAGCGAGGACGGATAGGTTTGGTTGGATTTGGCCTCCTGTTTCCATGGCTGCTGTATTTGACTGAACTTTCCACGGTTAGAATTCAGGAGCCTTTTGTGCTCTACCGTAGTTATCTCTGGATGAGTGGGTTGCCTATTGTGCTATGTGCTGTCATAGGTGCCGCACCCAAGAAACTCGTCTTTATCTTTTTGGGTGCAGGTTGCGTGATTCTTGCTGGTTTAGCCTGGACCAGACTGGATACATTTTCCGATCCGGTAAAAATATGGACTGACGCAATAGAAAAAGTCCATGATACGAATCTGCTTGGCGTAGGGCGAATGTACAATAATCGCGGTATGGCCTACTTGGATTTGGGTGAATTGCAAAAAGCTCGAGCAGATTTCGTTAAAGCTGCAGCACTGAGTCAACAATACCCTCAAGCTTACTTAAACATTGGCGTTGTTAATTTCCGACTGAAGAACTTTCAGGAAGCATTACAAAACTATAATAAAGCCCTTGAGATGAAGCCGGATTTAGTGATGGCTCGCATTAACCGCAGCAATCTCTTCCTGCAAACTGGACGATATGCTGATGCGCTTAAAGATTGCGAGTATGCGATGCAACTGGATGCGCAAAATACAGATGCCTATTTGAATTGCAGCCACGCTCACTTAGGTATAGGCGAGACGCAAGAGGCATTACGTTATTTGGATACTGCCATAAAGATTAACCCTAGGTTAGTTGCGGCGTACATCAACCGAAGCGTCATTAAATCGGCTGCGGGAAATAATAATTCTGCGCTGAATGATCTGGAGCAAGCACTATCAATTGACCCGACGAATGCTAGGTTATATTATCATCGCGGCATTATTCTTGGTGCAATGGGACGCTATCAGGAGGCGATGAAAGACTACACCAGAGCGATAGAAATCAAGCCAAATTATGCTGATGCCTATACTAACAGAGGCAGCTTGCATCGAAGTACTCAACAATTGTCCGAAGCCATGGCGGATTTTAATTACGCCATTCAATTTGATCCCAATCAGATAAATGCCTATATCAACAGGGGACATATTTTTGCATCTCTGTCACGCTTTGAGGATGCTTTGATCAATTATGATAAGGCGCTCAAACTTAATCCAAATAATGGACAGGCGCTATTGAATCGCGGCGCAGTATTGCTGGCTTTGAACAAATCAAAAGAAGCGATGGAGAGCTTCCGCAAAAGTTGCGCAGTTGGGGAGCAGCAAGGCTGTAAAATTGCAGCTAATGCTCAGCTCCCGCAAATATATGCCCCACGAAAAAAACCAAGGGATTTAATTGAACGTTAGTAAAGTTGAATATTTAAGCACAGTCTTCAAGCCACTTCGCTAGCCTGACAGGCCTATAAAGTTTGGGTGACTGAGGCAACACATTGTCCAGCGTCTTCATGCGTTACGATAACAGAGGGATTTTTGTATGGTCTCGGCTAAAAAAAAGAAGCAGCCTATAATTATTACTGATAGTGGTAGGGTACCTCAGCAACTTGTAACCAAGACGAACTGTTATCTTACGTTGCTGCTAGTTATTGCGATAGCGCTGCTTTATGGAAACTCACTGAAATATCCGCTGGTCTTTGATGATCTTCCATTTTTTGTTGATGCCAACTTATGGCGCTTGGGTTCATCGCTCTTCCACTTGGACCTGAGATGGTTTTCTTACGCCTCATTCGGCTGGACGTATAACTTATTCGGTCAGGACTGGTTCTGGTATCGCCTCGGCAATTTGGTATTACACGCCCTTACAACTGTTCTATTGTTTATGTTTTTTTCCCGTCTTTTAAACGTGGCGGGCTCACAAGATACTGCAACTCAAGCGCGCTGGCTGGCTTTTTTTGGCGCGCTTATTTTTGCGCTGCACCCGGTTGCTGTTTATGGCGTGGCCTATCTCATCCAACGCAGCATCATCATGGCGACCCTATTTGGAATCGCAACCCTTCTTTGTTATATGGAAGGGGTGACCAAGGATAAAGCCAGATGGTTTGTGCTGTCTGTGTTGTTCTATTTTCTGGCTGTTTTCTCAAAAGAGCATAGCATCATGATCCCCGGTGTGGCCGCTGCGCTAACGTTGTTACTGCATAGGCCCTCACTTGCGCTGGCAAAAAAACTATGGCTACCCTTTGCTCTTTATCTGGTGGTTGGCCTGCTTGTGGTCTTACGAACAAAGGGGTTGTTGGGTGCTGCATATGAACCACGGGCAGCTGAAATTTTGGCTCAGATGAGCGAGTACCAGAGTGATATGAATACAGCTAATGCCTACCCGCTTAGTGTTATTACACAGGGGTACCTTTTTTTCAAATATCTCCTGCTCTGGGTTATTCCCTATACGGATTGGATGGCTATTGATATTCGTGAACCAGTAGCTACTAAATTATTATCCTGGCCTCAGTTACCGGGTTTTATCGTGTTCCTGATTTATCCGATGTTAGCAATAAAATTATTGTTGAAGAGGGGACGGCAGGGTCTACTGGGGTTTGGCCTGCTATTTCCATGGATACTTTATTTGACAGAATTGTCGTCAGTCAGGATTCAAGAGCCTTTTGTCCTATATCGTAGCTATCTTTGGATGAGTGGCCTACCGCTTGTTTTGCTTGCAATACCGGCAACGGACTCTAGAAAATCCCTCACAATTGTTTTGCCAACGATATGCGTTATTGCAGCTAGCCTTGCATGGGGAAGGCTGGATACTTTGTCGGACAATATCAAGACATGGTCTGATGTGACCTCAAAATTCCAGAATGAGAAATTGTCTGGCATGGAAAGAGCCTATATTAACCGAGGCTTTGCGTACATAAATTTAGATCGTATCCAAGAGGCTAGGGAGGATTTTGTTAAAGCTCTTACCCTAAACCCCAAAGAAGCTGATGCTCACTTAAATATCGGCGTTGTCAATTTTCATACGAAAAACTTTCCGGCAGCGCTGCAGTATTTCAATACAGCAATTGAGTTAAAGCCCGATTATGTAATAGCCCGCATCAAGCGCAGCAGTCTTTTTTTGCTAACTGGACAATATGCGGATGCGCTGAAGGATTGTGAGCATGCGGTGCGACTAGACACTCAAGAAGCAGAGGCTTATTTAAATTGTAGTATTGCCCATTCCAGTATGGGCAACATGCAGGAGGCGTTACGCTATCTGGATGACATTTTGCGCATTAACCCGCGCTTGGTAATCGCATATATCAGCCGCAGCCTCATTAACGCAAGGCTTAGCCGTTATGACGCTGCGCTGCATGACCTTGATCAGGCCTCTCGCGTTGCCCCCGATGATGCCAGTATTTATTACAATCGTGGAATAGTGCATGACACCATGGGACTCAATCAGGAAGCTATGCAAGATTACAGTAGGGCGATAGAGCTTAATCCTGGTTATGCCGAAGCATATCTAAACCGTGCTGCTGGCCTTTTAAGAATGCGGCGGCATGATGACGCACTGAGCGATTTTAACCGGGCTGTACAGCTAAGCCCACAGAACCCGTTTTTCTATTTAAATCGCGGCGCCGCCAATTTTAATCTCGGCAAATTACAGGATGCGTTGAACGATTATGACAGGGCACTCGCCCTATATGGGGAAACCGGCCAGGATGCCGATTACAGCAAGACACTCTTGTATCGCGGACTGGCGTTGAACAAGATGGGCAAAAAATATGAGGCTGTAAAAAGTTTTCGAAGAAGCTGTGAGGCTGGGAATCAGGAAGCATGCCACCAACTACACTAAAACTTTCGAATTACGTGCATCGTCATGCCTTCGGTTATGTTGTTAGCCGCAAACGACAAGAGCAAATTATTTGTCAAGGGATATAGTGGCGGGCAGTTGCCCGCCACCAGCTATGAGCTGCCACTTAAGGAACCAGAATCGGATCCCCATTTGAGTTGACGTTATAAGAACCTACCCCACGGGTGGTGCCACCAATATCATCGAAGACATTAAAACTAATGTTGGGAAAGTTAGGCGGCGTTCCATTATTTAATGGACTGGCTACATCTGAGACGGTCACATCGATGCCACTATTAACAATTTTGTTGTTATGGGCAACTCCTCCAGAGGTTACATAAGTATAAAGTATTCCGCTGGCATTGTCGGAAATCTCATTGTTGGATATGGTAGGGGCTGAGTCGTAGGCAACTCCAATAGCAGTGCAATTGTGAGCATTGATTACATTTCCACTGATAACCAAGTTTGCATACGGAGGAGTCGCACCACGATCGTTAGCGATCGTAATTCCGTAACCACCCGCTGTACAGTTGCGTGTAATGATGTTATCCGTTGCCACGGCCGTTGCACGATTAAACTCGATCCCATACGAGGTGTTGTTGTTTACGATATTTCCAATAAAACTCACAGACTTAAGTGGGTTAGAAGTATCTCCGGCCCCTTGCATACTAATTCCTAGGCTGTTATTGGATAACTGATTATCAGATATAGTGCCATCGGTACGGGCCCAAAATATACCATATTGACCTCCAGTAATATTCAGCCCGGAGATACTTACTTTGGTCAATCCATCTGCGATGATTACAGAGGCATTAGTGCCTTGCGAAGTTTTGACCGTAGTTACGTCACGCCCCGAACCCTTGAGATGAACATAGCTTTTAAGATTCACGCTGGTAGTCTCAGTATAAACACCAGGCCATACCTCAATTACATAAGGGTTGGTAGCAGTTGGGGTAATCGCATTAAGTGCTGCAGTGATGGTCGTGTAATTGCCACCGCTCTTGGCCACGACTATCCGGGCCAACGGTGCAGCAGCAAATGCTTGGTTAGCAAAAATGCCAGACATTAGTAAAAAAGCTACCAAACCTGCGGTTAGTGTTTTTAAGTTCAGTTGTTTCATGAGTCCCCTCCTTGATCATAAATTTAAATTCCTGGCGTCCTCGCTGATACTGGATCAGAACAAGAGTTCAGGGCTTAGCAGCCAGTGCTTGCTGCAACTTGGATAGTACCACAGAGAATATTGCAAAATTATGATCACCGCCCCAGCCACTGGGTGCATCGCAAAATAGGTCAATATCCCGTCCGTCCCGGCACGCTTGAATGACAACAACGCTTCTGCCACACAAGCAGGCTGGCCCTTCGACAGGCTCAGGGCGAACGGTTTTTATGAGGCGATTTTATTTCGCTACGTATAGATGATTTGGGTTTATTTCAATACCGCCAGCGCCGCATCGTAATTCGGCTCATGGGTAATATCGTCCACCAGCTCGGCATGCACTACACGATCTGTCTCATCCAGCACTATCACGGCGCGGGCAGTTACGCCGCTTAACGCTGTGTCGGCTATTTTTACGCCGTAATTGCGCATGAAATCGCGACCGCGCATCAGCGACAGCGTGACGACATTTTCCAGCCCTTCGGCCACACAGAAACGGCTCATCGCGAACGGCAAGTCCGCGGAAATAACCAGCACGACGGTGTTGTTAAGCTTGCTGGCCGCTTCGTTGAATTTGCGGGTCGAGGTCGCGCAAACGGCGGTATCCAGGCTGGGCACGATGTTCAGCACCTTGCGCTTGCCGGCAAAATCTTTCAGCGACACATCTTTCAAGTTCTTATCGACCAGCGTGAAAGCCGGAGCGGTTTGACCCGCGACAGGAAAAGTACCGAACAGCGTAACGGGCGCGCCATTCAATGTCACTGAAGTCTTGTTCGCAGTATCTTTTGTCATCATTTTCTCCTAAGGAAGTGCTGATTAAATCATCCGTTCGCCCTGAGCCTGGCTAAGGGCTAGTAGGATCAATTGATTGGTATCGATTTAATCCGGTCATGGTTCGACTAGCTCACCAAAGAACGGATTAAATCAGCGCTTTCCTAAGAAAGCGTTACAGTCTCCGCATAAGTTTCGATTGGCGGGCAGGCACAGATCAGGTTTTTGTCGCCGCGCACATTGTCTATCCGCGCCACGCTCGGCCAGAACTTGTTGTCCCTTACCCACTTTAATGGATAGGCAGCTTTTTCGCGCGGGTAAGCATGTTTCCAGTCGCTGGCAACAACCGATTTCGCGGTATGCGGCGCATTTTTGATGACGTTATCTTCCCGGTCAGCTTCACCAGAAATGATTTCATCAATTTCATTGCGTATAGCAATCATCGCCGAGCAAAATTTGTCCAGCTCTTCCTTGGATTCGCTTTCGGTGGGTTCGACCATCAGCGTATCGGCCACCGGGAAGGATACGGTAGGCGCGTGATAGCCATAATCCATCAGGCGCTTAGCAATGTCACCCACTTCCACGCCAGCCTCGCGCTTGAACTCTGCGCAGGCCAGGATCATTTCATGGGCGCAACGCCCATTTGCACCGCTATATAACGTCGGGTAATGGTCTTTCAGCATTTCCTTGATGTAGTTGGCATTTAAAATCGCGATGCGCGTCGCTTCAGTCACGCCTTCGCCGCCCAGCATTTTTATATAACCATAAGAGATCAGCAGAATCGAGGCGCTGCCATACGGTGCGGCGGACACCGCATGTATCGCCTGCTCACCGCCGGTTTTTATCAGCGGATGCCCAGGCAGAAACGGCGCCAGATGTTTGGCCACGCCGATCGGCCCCATGCCCGGCCCGCCGCCGCCGTGCGGGATCGCAAAGGTTTTATGCAGGTTCAGGTGGCACACGTCGGCGCCGATATTGCCCGGGCTGGTCAGGCCGACTTGCGCATTCATGTTGGCGCCATCCATATAAACCTGTCCGCCATTTTCGTGGATGATGTTGGTGATGGTAATGATGCTTTCTTCATAAACGCCATGCGTGCTGGGGTAAGTCACCATCAGACAGGCCAGATCATCTTTGTGCTGCACGGCTTTTTCGCGCAGGTCATCTACGTCGATGTTGCCTTTTTTATCGCATTTGACCAGCACGATTTTCAGGCCGCACATCGCGGCACTGGCCGGATTGGTGCCGTGTGCCGAGGTGGGAATCAATGCTACATTGCGGTGTGCCTGGCCACGTGATTGATGGTAGGCCTGAATCACCAGCAGCCCGGCATATTCGCCCTGCGCGCCGCTGTTGGGCTGGAAACTCATTTTGGCAAAGCCGGTAATTTCACTGAGCGATTGATCCAGCTCGTTGATAATTTCCTGGTAGCCCAGCGCCTGATCCAGTGGAACAAAAGGATGAATGTGCGCAAATTCCGGCCATGAAATCGGCATCAGTTCAGATGCGGCATTCAGCTTCATGGTGCATGAGCCCAATGAGATCATCGAATGGGTCAGCGACAAATCCTTGTTCTCCAGCCGTTTGATGTAGCGCATCATCTCCGATTCGGAATGATAGGTATTGAAAACCG